>JAOUKT010000128.1 GCA_029882395.1 Gammaproteobacteria bacterium | reverse complement strand
TCTTGTTTCACTTCACTATATTCAAAACAACCTGTGTGCTGCGCACATTTAATTGACGAGTCTCCTACACACGCAAGTACACTCCTGTCAGGCGCGCCATTTATGCTGATATTATTTGATGGCTCTACATTCTGCACCTGGCTTTTCTTTTTTTTATTCAGTGCATTGTTCTTATGCGCAGGAAGCTGGCAAACCTTGGGATGCCATTGCTGGTTTTTCCAAAATGTTTATAGGTGATTACACTGCCTATTGCCGGCGGTTGTTTTCTTTGCTGATCTGAAAAGCCGGTGCCGATTTTAAATTGTTTTTGATCGGGCATCTGCACGACGATAGAACCTAACATGCCTTTATATTTTCCCTTGCCGGGCAGGTGTTGAATCACCACGGCTTCTGCATCAGAATATTTTTTGAGCTTTAACAGGTCATTATTGCGTCCGCTTTTGTAATATGAGCGGCCTGAATGCAGCATCAGCCCTTCTCCGCCTGATTTGACGGTGTCATCGAGTTTTTGCATTAGCGCTTTATGGCTTGCTACTTTATATTGCCGTACTGCCTGGATATGTTTTGCATGCAGGCTTTGTATGATTGTTTGCAGTTGCTGCAGTCTTTTAGTAAAGCGCTGTTTGGAGGCGGGCAAATCAAAAACCATGTATTTGATATTTTTCCAGCCGGCTTTATTGTTTGATTTTGTTCTTACTTTTGCAGACACCTCATCAAAGCTCGATCTTGCTATCCACAGCTCTCCGTCCAGCGCTATGTTAGGCAGTTGTTTTGTAAACCATTCGGGCGCGTTAAACCTGTTTCCCTGTCTTGATAGCAGCTGCCGGCCATCCCAGTATGCCCGTACGCCATCCAGTTTTTCACTGACCCAGTAGTTTTTAAGCTGTAATGACGGCTGGTAGTTAGCTGCCAGCAATAGCCCCGGTTTATTATCGGCGGCGCTGGCACTGCAAAAAGCAAAACATACGATGGAGACTATTAAAATAACTTTCATATCATTTCCCTGACAGTATGTGCTTTTCCTTAAGCATATATTTCATTATGCACCAAAATTCCCGGTGATTTAAACAAGCTTTTGCTTCGCTTGTTTCAGATTCTTTATTAATGATTTTTAAGACTGTATCAGCGGCACTTAATACGCAGCACTCTCCTGGCATAACAGGCTTATGCCGATACGAAGCAGCATGCAAGCGTTTGGTCTGTTATTAAAACAATGGCAAAAAAAAGGCCGGGGAATCCCGGCCTTTTTTACTACGCTTTAGAGCAAGCGTTTACTTAGATGTAAACTCTGGATACGCTTCCATTCCGCATTCAGTTAAATCAACACCTTCGTACTCTTCTTCCTCTGTGACACGGATACCCATTACCGCTTTGAGCACTGCCCAGACGATCAGGCTTAAGCCAAAGACCCAGATAAAGATGGTCAGTGCGCCTATGATTTGTCCTGAGAAAGTCGATGCATCATTAGTGATTGGCACTAATAACAGGCCTAATAATCCGACCACACCATGGACTGAAATTGCACCGACTGGGTCATCAATTTTCAGTTTATCCAGGGTAATGATACTGAATACAACCAGCACGCCACCGATTCCACCAAACAGTGTTGCCTGCAAAGCAGACGGTGTTGAAGGCTCAGCGGTGATCGCTACTAAACCGGCTAAGGCACCGTTTAACAGCATCGTTAAGTCTGCTTTACCAAACAGCAGACGGGCTGTGATCATTGCTGCCATCGCACCGCCAGCCGCGGCTGCATTGGTATTCAAAAATACCATGGCAACAGCATTGGCACTTGCCATATCACCCAGCTTGAGCACGGATCCACCGTTAAAACCAAACCAGCCCATCCATAAAATAAAGGTACCTAAGGTTGCCATTGGTAAATTTGCACCCGGAATCGCGTTAACTGTTCCGTCTGCCCCGTATTTGCCTTTACGTGCACCCAGCAATAACACACCTGCTAATGCAGCAGACGCACCTGCCATGTGCACAATGCCTGAACCGGCAAAGTCAGAGAAACCCAGGTCGCCCAGTGTGTACATGCCAAACACGGCTTCGCCACCCCAGGTCCATGCGCCTTCCATTGGGTAGATAAAACCTGTCATCACCACTGCAAAGGCCAGGAATGCCCACAGTTTCATGCGCTCAGCCACTGCACCTGACACAATCGACATTGCGGTTGCAACGAAGACCACCTGGAAGAAAAAGTCTGAAGCATCAGCATAGACTGAGTCGCCACCAAAGCCATTTTCTTTCGATGCGGCTAATGCATCTGCAACCAGTTTGTCTCCGCCAGCAATACCCGTCAGGAAGAATGTTTTTCCATACATAATGGCGTAACCACACACCATGAACATGATGCAGGAAATCGCAAACAACGCGACGTTTTTAGTCAGTATTTCTGTTGTGTTTTTTGAACGCACCAGACCCGCTTCTAACATTGAGAAGCCAGCTGCCATCCACATAACCAATGCACCCATTACTAAGAAGTAAAACGTGTCCATTGCATACTGAAGTTCGAAAATTTGATTTTCCACTTTATAAGCCCCCTTAATTTACAGTGCGTCAGTACCGGTTTCACCGGTACGGATACGAACTGCTTGTTCAACTGGATAAACGAAAATTTTGCCATCACCAATCTTTCCGGTATTGGCGCTTTTGCTGACAGATTCAATCACCTGATCAACCATGTCATCTTCAACGACGGCTTCCAGTTTTACTTTCGGCAG
>JAOUKT010000020.1 GCA_029882395.1 Gammaproteobacteria bacterium | reverse complement strand
TTTCAAAGTGCATACCTGATGCATATCATGTATGCTACCAGCCCAAATTCGGAGCGTAGCGCAGCCTGGTAGCGCACTTGTCTGGGGGACAAGTGGTCGTGGGTTCGAATCCCGCCGCTCCGACCAATTCAAAACAATTGACTCAAAGATAGCTTTTGCGATGACGCTGCAAGTTTCGCACGATTCAGTGGCGTGCAGACTTCAGACAAGAGCGATTCGAGTTGCTCCGCTGCGAGCAATTGACTAACTTATGCTCTGGTTAATTTTCTTACCTGTCAAATTCTCATCAATGCGTTGTGTGCTCACTATGTGCACTGTTGAGGAGAAATGCTCATGGCATCAATAAAAACTTACCCGCCAGTTCGGAATGTGATTCGTGGCTTTACCTGCAATCATGAAGTCAGCCGATAGCCAAAACCTTTACGTCTAAAAACAATGCCGGCAATTGGCTAAAAAAATCGAGGCTGATGCTGAGATTCATTATTAGCTGATATCTGTATAAAAAGTATGCAGCTGACATCTGGTAAGCAGCATATGGTTGTTTATGAAGCTATTAGGCGGCAGCTTGCAATCTGTACTTGAATGCCGTCAAAGCGTATTGCCGGTAGTTACATTATCGAAAACAACAACCAGCTATGCATAACGGCGTTTTCGAAATGGAAATGTATTCAGTCAGGTCTGAGCATGCTTTTGAAAAAAATCAGTCAATCTAATTCCATCTTAAGCGTTATAAAGTAATCCTCCTCGTTTTATTTGACTATTGGAAAGAGCATGTGTTTGCTTGTCCATTATCTGTCCTGGCAATTGTCGTAATCCACGAGTTTTGTGGCAGAAGACTAGTAACGGGACATGTGTTTCTCGAACTACCTGAACAGAGCCTTATTATTTTCACTGTGTTGATAGGTAAAGCTGCTCATAATATATGCTGAGGAAACCATGAGTTTATGTTTAGTACCATGAATCAATATTTGCTTTGTTTAACGGCCACTGGCCTGAAAAACACCGCTGGTTCAGGCTGGGGAAGAGCCTGGACGAGGCAAACGCTGGTGAAGATAAACCATCTCGCTTGAAGGCAAAATATATAATCAAGCAGGCAGTCGGTTAAATGATACCGTTGATAGCGACGGCTAAAGCAGAACAATAAAGCATGTTGATAAACCTCAGGTATTTATTCACTATCAGGCAAAGTGAAATAAATTTTGAATGCAGAATAAATTCATCACTGATGGCTGGAAATCGCTCAAAACGGATTGGGCTCTTTGAGAAGTTACTGATCTGTTATAAATGAGCGATGAGCGGCCGGTTTGTAATTTAGTGCGAGCAGTTTTTTAGTATATGCTGCTTGCATTCAGTTTAATGAATAATGAAATGGCTTGATTATAGCCCTGGAGTTGGAAGGGTTAATGTGTGCTTTCTCTCTCAATTGTGCGAGCAATATCTCGTTTTACATTTTTAAATTATTGACCAGTTAACAATAATATATATTTAAATAGGGCTGTTAAATAAGATTGATTTAAAGAATATCATTGTATTTTGAACTTTATGTCCTATAACTAATTGGTTAGATGAAAGGTTTAAAAATCCGATATCTTGATTGAATAGATGAAACAATTCATTTGTTGCATTTATTTGATGACTAAAAAAAATCGTGAGCAAAGAAGACGTATGTATGTCGCTTGATGGTTTTTAAATAACCTCATTCTGGCCTGCCGGTAGAGTCTTTGTTCATACAAATAATAAATGAGGAAGATGTACCATGAAAATCAAGTATCTGATATCAATATTGCTGATTGCGGTTCTGAGTAGCGGTTGTTCATCCAAAATCACCGGTGTTGTCAGGTTAACTGACATGAACATGAAACCTCTTACAAAAGTCAGCCCGGAAGGCATTGTCGTCAATATGATGAATACGACCGGTTCGCTTGAGAGTGGTTCTCACGCGGTTTCAACAGATGCTAAAGGTCAGTTTATTTCAGCGGAAGGAAAGATTAAAAAGGGTACCTATAAGATCGAGGTGACAAAATTCGGTTTTGTCACGGATACCCAGTCGGTACAGGTTGGAAGTTTTGGAACACGTGAAGTGACGCTGGTTTTAAAGAAAATATTACGCAGTAAACGTCGCTCAATTCGTGCGCAGGGTAGTGATGCCGACAAGATTATTAATCCTGGCGAAGTAAATATCCAGCCTCCTGGTATGTAATTCAATAGTGCTATAAATGCAATGTCCGGCTTATCGAAGCACCGGGCAGGGTGTAGTGTTGACGTTAAAAAATGAGCGATATTTGGAGTAATGAAATGATAAAGCGCAATGTAAGCATAATAGCTGTGGCAATCTTTGCTCTGTTATTAAGTGCCTGTTCTGTTGATCTTGAACTTGATGTTCAGGTTAAGGTAGATGGCAAGCCCGTTGAAGCTGCAAAGATTGTGGTTGATGGAGAGCCTCTGGGTGTTACCGATAAGGACGGCAAGTTCAGCCACGTGCTCAGCAGGGGAAGCGAAGACGAAGTTAGCATTGATGTCAGTGGTGAGCGGGACGGTTATCGCACGTCTCCATGGAAAAATAAATTTATTGTTCATGAGCGCAAAGACAGTAAAGTCATGGATAAATATGCCTTTACGGCAGAGCTTGATTTTAATAAGCGTTATATAACGATTGAGGCCGAGCAAGACGGCAAGCCTGTAGCAGAAGCGACTGTTAAAATCGGCAAAAAGAAAGTGGGTCAAACCGATGCGCAGGGTGTTTATGTTCATGAATATGACAAGATGCCTAAACGCGGCTTTAATATTACGGTTTCAAAAGGCGGCCTGACCAACTTTCGTAAAATAGGCAAACTAAGCGAAGGCACACACCTTAAAGCTGAATTGTATAAACAACCTGTCGTTAGTGTGACAGCGAGAACGGAAGCCTACGGCTATAGCCAGACTTTGTCGGGTGTTGATGTTTATTTCGATAAAAAACGCATGGGTAAAACCAAAAAAGACGGCAGTTTTACCTATTATTCAAAAGAAAAGCCCGGCCGTAAAGTACGTGTCAGTTTTGCAAAGAAAGGCAATGTTAGTGCAGGCAGTCAAACAATCACTCTTAAAGGCAAGCGGAACATCAGCGCCTATCTGTACCCCACTGCATCAGCCCCGATTCGCATCGCTGTGCTGCCTTTCGCCAGCAATACGCCGGGAATATTCCTGGCAGACGGTATTAAGGAAGCAGAAAAAGCCTTCAATAAATATTTCTTTAAAGAAGGCTCTTTTGTAGCGGTAGAGAAATCCGAATTTGACAAGGCGATGAAACGCTCACGCATGAGTGTCAAGAAAATGACCACTAAAGGCTGGAATCAAACCAGCATGCGAAGCAGTGTGGACATGGTGCTGTTAGGCAGCATGTCACAGGATGCCGATGGCAGTATTGCAGTAGAGGGCAAGATCTATAACTCTAATGGTGAGCTTTTAATGAGCCATATCGCCAAAGAAAGCAAGGTCAATAATGCTGATGATGCTGGTGAAGAGGTGGGCATTAATCTGGCAGAAAACTTTCCCTTTGAAGCGCGTGTAATCAGCACGCAAGACGGCCTTGCAAAAATCAATATGGGCACTAATCGTTTTGACCTGGGAAGAAGAGAGGGCTTCGAGCTTTCAAGCACAAAGTATAACAAGCATGGAAGGGTGTCGGCTTACTCGGTTATCGCACAAGGCGATATGAATGATCGTGAAAATGAATACTCGATGATCAAGTTGTCGGGTAAAAAACTTAAATCCGTGGTTAACGGTACTCGTGTCGTGCGTGTCTCTGAAGAAGATGCTCGCAGCAAAAACACGCTGATCATTTTGGCTAAAGGTGGCGTTGATGATGATGTTTCACCGTTGGCGGGTGTCAATGTCTATCTTGGTGATCGCTGGGCTGGCGTAACCGACCTTAAAGGTCAGGCGACACTTAAAGTACGCCAGGGCAAAAGTTACGATGTGATTGTATACAAGCACGGCTACCAGAAAGCGGGCAGTGAAGTAGACGTTAAGTCTGGAACGACCAAGCAGGACTATGTGCTAAAAGCCAATAACTCGATGTTTACGGTCGAGTCCAGCCCGCCAGGTGCTGACGTCTTTGTGGATGAAGAGCTTGTCGGTAAAACACCTGTCACTAAAGCCATACCTATTACGCTTGGTTTTCACAAAGTGCGTGTAGCGCTTGGTAAAGAGTATCGCGACTGGGAAGATATAGTTGAATTCAGTGGTAAAACAAAAGAGCTGACCGGTAATAATCAGATCAAAATATTCAAAGACTTTTTGCGAATTGGTGATGCAGCTGAATCAAATAATAAAATCGATGATGCCATCGCCGCTTATTCGAATGCAAATGAAAAGCACCCTGATTATGCAGAGATAAGGAATCGTCTGGCGCAACTCTATCTGGATGATAAGCATGATTACGATGCAGCAATTCGCGAGTTTAATCTCGTCGTCTCATTGCCTGAGGTGAAGCAGTTGGTGCTTAAACAGTATGCGATTGTTTACACCAATCTGGGTAATGCTCAATATGAAAAAGGTAATCAGTTACTGGCTGGGGACAAGCGTGCGGCGTCCAAACATTTTGCAAAAGCGGTAAAGAGTCTGGACAAGGCAAAGGGCAATGTTCGATTCTTCCCAACCGAAACATATGATAACGCGGTGCACGATACGTATTACTACTCGGCGCTGGCTTATCATAAGCTGTATGAAATAACCAAGAACAAGGCTGTTTTAGACAAGGCCGATCAGGCCTGGCAAGAGTATTTTGATTTTTACCCAGAAAAGTTTGCAGAACAGGCTGAGTACCTGCAAATCAAAAAAGCGGCTCAAAGGATGTGGGACCAGTTAGCAGAACAAATGTAATTAGCTTGCGAACAGGAGACATTTTTTGAGTAGATTAAGCATTGCATCAGCCATTACGCTGCTTGCCGCTTTGGTGAGCAGTGCTATACATGCCGATGAAACAGATACAACAGCGATGACGACCTCTGGCGCTGAAACCGCGGGCACCAGCGTGACAGAAATGCTCACAGCCGGGCCCGGGCATCAGTCAGCGGTGGATAAGGCTGATACGGATGCTTTAAAAACCCCGGCAGTGATTTCAGAGAGTCAGGCGTTTACTGCAGATGACAATAAAGCTGCCATCACTTTTGCAGATGAAAGTGAGGCGGTGACTGATAACGGCTCAGCTGGGATAACAGGTGATGCTGCTGATGCTGATACCGGTGCGCCGTTACCAGCGGCAGGCACTATGGTTCCGTTTTCTGTTAGCGCATTAGTGCCCGTCGAGAGTGGACGAAATGATTCCAACCCGATCTGGTATAAAGACGGCAGCAAGCTTTCTTTTGAAAGGAGTGAACAAGGAAAAAAAGAAATACTGATCACAACAAATGCAGGCGTTCTATTACAGAAGATTTATGTAGCGGCTGCCGGAAACGATGAGCTGGCATTCTTGCTGCCAGGGGTGACAGACTCGGTAAGCTATAACGCCGGTATCAGCTGGTCGCCAAATGGTACACAGTATGTCTTTATGAGCAATGGCGGTGAGGGTAATTACGATCTCTACCTGGGAAACAGTCAGCATCAAAATGCTGACCGCCTGACTGACTATGAAGGCAAGGACGGGCAAGCGCAATGGTCACCGGTAGAAGACAAGCTGGTATTTGTATCCGGCCGTTCAGGCAGCGGCGACCTTTTCATCCTTGATATGCAGAGCCGGCAGACGCGGCAGCTAACGGATGCAACGACGCCGTTCCTTTATCCCGAATGGTCTCCAGATGGAAAGCGTATTGCCGTGATTAGTGGCAAAAGTGAAAATCATGACATTTTTTTATTAAATGACGTTAACGATGGCCGCGCATCACTGCTTCAGTTGACACGCTGGCAGGCTGATGATCTGCGGCCTAAATGGTCACCAGATGGCCAGAAAGTGGCCTTCTATACCAATTACAATGCATCGGGTGAGACCTCAGTATGGTCTCTTGCAGTAGTGAACACTAATCGCTCAGAATCGGTCAGTGAAGAAGAGCTGGCCGCGAGCATAGTGGCTGTTGATGTAATACCTGATATTGAGCGCGGTGCAGCCTGGCTGCCAGATAGTCAACGCATTGCCTACGTTAAAAACTCGAAGCAGGATTACAATCCCGTCTATATAGCCAACATCAATGATGGCAGTTCATTGAAGTTACTAACAGAAACAAGAATGAATCATGATGTCAGTTGCTCGAGTACAGGGGTGATTGCATTTAGAGCACAGGTTGAGCAATGGGACCAGATATATCTGGCCAGGCTGACACCAGTTATAACCGGGGAATTGAATGAATAATAAGCTAGCATACAGGTCTGTAATACTGGTTCTATGCACAGCAAGCAGTTTTGCATTGGCAGCCGATGCACGCAAAGGTGCGTTGCTGTTTAAGCAGAATCACTATAATGAAGCGGCTTCTGAGTTGAGCCAGGCTTTGCCGACCGCCGGTGACAAGGTTTCCATGGTCAACCTCACGCTTGGAATGAATTATCAGCATTCCGCAAGATTGCACGCGGCTCTTCATCGACAAGCTATTGCGGTGCAAAGTGAATATCTTCAAACATTGTTCAAAGCTAAGGGTAAGCAGCGTTCAAAATATGCGGAACTTTACTATGGCGAGGCGCTGATTGAAAAAGGTGAGTATAAACAGGCTAAAAAGCACCTTGCAAAAATATCAAAAAGCAAAAGCGTCGTCGCGCGTGACAAGTCAATTGCAAACATCAATATCGCTCTTGCCGACTATTTATTAAATAGAAAGTCGTCTGCGAAAAAGAAATGGGCAGCTATAAAGTCAAAAGACCCGATAGTGCTTTCTGAATTAGCGGCAGCCTATAGCCGGGTTGGCTATAAAAGCAAGACGGCTAAGCAGCTGATAACAAGTGCTCTGCAATCAAAGCCTGAGTCTTCGCGTGTGCTGTCCAATGCAATCCATGTCTTTGCAGACCTTGGACAGATAGAAGCTGGGCTGAAGCTTGTGTCCAGTCACAGCCTTGACGGCAGCGTTGCAGAAGAGCGACTGGGTGAAAATAAAGAGATTAAGTACTACGATGTCAGTGTTCTGAGTGCTGTCTCAAAGTTATACAACAAAGCAGCTATGACATATCTTGGGCTGGCTGGCGAGCATGTAAAATTCGCGCCGGTTGCCGACTACTATCAGGCTGAAGCAAGTTATATGCAGGGCGAGCTGAAAAAGACATCGGAATTTCTCGACCGTTATATTGCAGCAGGCAAGCCAGCCTTCATGCAAAAAGCGAAACAGTTAAAGCGTCTTGTTGCTTATCGTCTGGGCGATAGGCAACTTTTTGCAAAGCCTGAGCCTGATAGCAAGCCCGGTGTTGTCGCTGAGCTGTTATTTGCCTGCGCACGAGTAAAGGCAGACTGTAAAAAGACGGCGGAGACGGCAGAAACAATGCTCGAAAAACTCCAGGGCTCTGTTAGCCGGACGCTTAATTATGCAGTCGGCGAATATTATCTGAGACATGAGCAGGCTGAGAAGGCCGTTTACTTCCTTGAAGAAGCCCGTGATAAATCACAAAAAAATAATATCAAAGCAAATGATCCCGTTATGCTGGTTAGCATAGCGGAAGCATACGCAGTAAATAAAATATACTCGGAAAGTCTGGAAATATATTTTGAAATGAGTAAAGAGTTTCCTGTAGTGCGTCAGATACAGGACGCAACACAGGGTATCTATTCTACCGTGCAGAAAAGTGCGGGTGATGTGAAGATTTTTTAAAACTGATGTTGGTCATGCTAACTAAGTTAATATAATAAGTGAGGCTTTTATGAAAGGCATACAGAAATATATAGTGTTGTTCGCTATGGTTGCAGTAACAACAGTCGGTTTTTCAACGGCGCAAGCTGATAGCTTACGTTATGGAGAATACGGTCGTCCATCAACTCTCGACCCTATTACTAGTAATGACATGATTGCACTGCGCATATCAGAGCTGATATTTAATGGTCTGGTAGGCATTAATGAGCGCCAGGTGATTGTTCCAGAGCTGGCGAAGAAGTGGGAGATTTCTAAAGACGGCCGGAGCTATAAGTTCTTTTTACGCAAAAATGTAAAATGGCACCCTAAACCCGGTAAAGAAGCCCAGCCATTTACGGCCGATGATGTGGTATTCACATTTAATATCATGATGCACAAGAAGACGATTACGCCGCTTAAAGTTCGTTATGAATTTATCGAGCGCATCACTAAAATAGATTCCCACACCGTTGAGTTTCATCTGAAGCGTCCGGTTTTAAATGCGCTGGCAAAATTCACATTCAAGATTATACCCAAGCACGGGCCTGATAATTCGGTATACCTGACACGTGATGACTCTTTTGTGAAGCAGCCAATCGGAACCGGTCCGTTCCGGATTGCTGATACGAATGCTGGTCAGGAACTGGTAATGGAGGCGAATGAAAATTATTTCAAGCGAGCGCCTCGTATAAAGAAATTTACTGCAAAACCCTTTGCTGATCAAAATATTATGAACCAGGCACTGCTGTTCAATGATATTGATATGATCGTGCTTGTGAACCCTAGAAATATTCTTGAGCTGCAAGGTGACAAACGTTTTGTTTTGCAACCGTATAATGCACTCTCGTATTCATTCTTTGGTTACAACCTTCGTAACCCGCTGTTAACAGACAGCCGCGTGCGCCAGGCTTTTACCTATGCAATAAACCGTAAAGAGATGCTCAAGTCATTCTTTAATGGTCAGGGTACGCAAATATCAGGCCCCTTCGCACCGGGCAGCTGGGCTTATAACCTGGATGTGAAACCGCTGCCATATAGTCCCGAAAAAGCAAAAGAGCTGCTTATGGCAGCCGGCTTTACGATGGCTGATGATGGCATCATGGTTAAGGACGGCAAGCGCCTGAGCCTGACGCTTAATGTGCCTATCGCAAAAGAAAGTGAAGCGATCAAGCGTGTGGTTCTTGCATTTAAAAACTACCTGAAGAAGGTCGGTGCTGAAGTCAATGTGCAGTTCCAGGAATGGCAGGCATGGAAAGATGACGTTTTCTCCACTCATAACTTTGATATTGTTTATGCATCATGGGTGTTTGATGACTCGGCTGATATATCATCCTTGTTCCACTCTGCCGAAATCGGCCAGTGGAAAAATAACTTTGGTGCCTATAGCAATGCTGAAGTTGATGCACTGATTGCAGAAAGCAAATTGACACTGGATCATGAAAAACGACGCACAATTAATCGTCGACTGCATTCAATGCTGGCTGATGAAGCACCGTATACATTTCTCTGGACGCTAACCAACTATGCGGCCTATAAGAAGGATTTACGACGGGTTAAGATCCACCCTTACAAGTTCTTTAGTTATGCTGACCGATGGTATAAATAATAGAAATTAAAAAGGCGTGACACCGTTCACGCCTTTTTTTTCGCTGGATATTGTTACTGCAATACTGTTTCTCAGTCTGCGTTCTGTTTTACGAATGCAATTGATTTAAGGTTCACAATGAAAGTCTCAGCTATAAAACCCATCACCTTTGTACTGGTGAAAGAGATCGGTATGACCGTGCTCTTGTTATTCGGTGTGAGTATTATTGCTTTTCTGATAATACTGGCATCTCCCGGTGACCCGTTTGCTCAATTATATGGCGGCCTGTCGGGTTCCGAAGCAGAACGCAAAGCGTTATATGAGTCGCTGGGCATACCAACAACCTGGTACGGGCAGTACTTTTCCTGGCTGGGAAATGTTCTGCAAGGAGACCTTGGCAACTCTATCCGTAGCGGCCGGCCTGTATTGGCAGAAGTGGTCTCAGCCGGTATTAACACCTTATATCTGACACTAGGCGCTCTTATCGTTACCTTAGCGGTTGCCGCTCCGATAGCGATCTATACCGCTATCAGAGATAACACGCGCTTGACCATAAGCTTCAACCTGTTCGCTTATATGATTTCTGCGATTCCAGTATTCTGGCTCGGTTACCTTGGTATTTACCTGTCGACACATCTGTTTGGTTTCTTTCCGCTGGGTCTGGGGAGTTCAGATTCAGGCAATATTGCCAAGTTCCTTCTGCCGATATTTATACTCGGAATGGGTAGTGGTTTGATCAGTGAAGTGGTGCGTCATATGCGTGAGCAAGTGTCTCGCGTTATGAACGAGGAATACATACGCACGGCACGTGCAAAAGGCGCGGCCGTCTGGAAACACGCTTTCAAAGAAGGCTTTCTGATACCGGTGACTGAAATAATGGCGATTAAAATGCCGTTTATTATTGGTGGCGCTATCATTATTGAGCAAGTATTTAACTGGCCCGGCATGGGAAGAATGGCATGGCAAGCCGCTCAGGATCGTGACTTTCCGGTGATACTGGGCATCACGCTTGCTGCTGCAATTCTGGTACGACTGAGCAGTCTGTTACACAAAATTGTATTCGTCTCTGTTAATCCACGCGCTTCACATTTGTGATAGCACAGCAGGATAGTTTTTAATGAAAATAAAGTACATTCAACATACTAAAGATGTCAGCCAGTATTCTGAATTATCACTGCTGAAACGCAGCGATAAAACAGATGTCGTGTTTGTTGGCTATGGTTTGTTCATTTTGTCGATGGTATTAATTTCTTATCTCCTCGGTGTGCTTGGCTGGCTGCCTTTCACCGCGGACGATATGGATATGGATCTTATGATGGCACTGCCGGGTACGGGCAGCCATATTCTGGGTACAGATTTTCTGGGCCGGGATATGTTGACGCGTTTGATTCTTGGTATTCAGGCCTACTTCCTGCCCGGCCTGCTGGCAATAGTGGTGGCACTGGGGCTTGGAACGTTTATGGGGGTTTTGTCTGGTTACAGGGGAGGCTATGCTGAAACTGTCATTACCTATATCAATAATGTCACCGATTCTTTACCCCGGCTGGTGTTGATATTGCTGGTGGTCGCCGCTTTCAAACCCGATATTTATATTATTATGTTTGTTGTCGGTCTCACCAATGCGCCTGCCGTTGCCTCTCTGGTGAAAGACAAGATTACCTTTCTAAAGCAGAAAAACTTTCTTGAAGCATCCGTGGCACTGGGTTTATCAACACGCACGATTATTTTCAAACATATCCTTTGGTATAACTGCAGAACGCTGTTGATCATTCAGGCCACGCTTGGCATGGCCGAAGCGATCCTTATCGAAACCAGCCTCAGTTATTTGGGCTTTGGCGTGCAAGAGCCAACACCTTCCTGGGGCAATATGATTCAGGCGGGTGCAAACTATATGATGCGCGGCGATTTCTGGCCGTCGACAGCACCGGCATTAGCTATTTTATTGACGGTTCTTGGCTTTCACCTGTTGGGTGATGGCCTCAATAATATTCTCGAAGGTAAGAGGCGAAAATGAGTACAAATCCACTTATCAAAATTGAAGACCTGCACACCTTCTTTTATTCAAAAGCCAAGCAGGCTTTCATCCGTGCTGTCGATGGCATTAGCATGGAAGTGCCGCGTGGAAAAACACTGGGCATCGTCGGAGAAAGTGGCAGTGGTAAAAGTATAACCATGATGTCCGTTCTTGGGCTGATTAGTGCCGGCCCCGGTGTTATCCGCGGAAAAGTCATTTACGATAATGGCAGAATCAAGAAAAACTTGTTGCAAGGTCTGGATGACTTTGTTGATCTGCAAGAGCATGACGGCACCATCATGCAGGTGGATAAAGACCTGTATGGCTGGCAACAGCATAGCGAACAACTGATGAAGAATATTCGCGGCAATGAAATCTCCATCATCTTTCAGAATCCGAAAGCGGCATTCAATCCCTTTACCGTGATTGGCGAGCAGATTGCTGAAATGGTTTTATTGCACACAAGGATTAACGACCCTGTCGCGGCCAAAGCAAAAGCACTTTACTGGCTGGAGAGGGTGAAAATGGATGCACCCGAGGTCAGATATTATAACTACCCCGGTGCTTTATCTGGCGGCATGGCGCAGCGAGCAATGGTTGCAATGGCTCTGGCATCTGAGCCGGCTTTACTGATTGCGGATGAGCCAACCACCGGCCTGGATGCCACGATTCAAGCAAAGGTGCTGCAGCTTCTGGCCGAAATTAAAGCCGATTTGGGCATCACCATTATGATTATCAGTCATGACATCGGCGTGATTTCTTCATTATCTGATTATGTGGCAGTGATGTATGGCGGTACGGTGCTGGAATATGGCAGTGCAAAAGATGTGCTATCAACAGCCTATGAGAAAAAACATCCCTATGCAAAGGCGCTGTTAGCTTCGATTCCTGGTCTCGAAAACATTGAAAAAAACGGTGCTCGGCTAAAGGCCATAAAAGGCGAAGTGCTGGATACCATCAGGGTGGTTGAAGGCTGCAAGTTTGCCTCCCGGTGCGACTGTATGACAGACTCTGTGAAGCATAAATGCAACACTCAACAGCCACCACTGGAAGATATTGGTGGTGGTCATAAGATACGATGCTGGCTTTACCAGTAAGTCACAATTACAAATTATACGGTAGCAAAGATGGCTGACAATATTTTAGAAGTTTCAGATCTGAAGAAACATTTTGTAGTACGCAAGGGTATCTTTCCGGGCATGAGTGAAAAACAAAACATACCGGCTGTGGATGGTATCAGTTTTTCTATTAAAAAAGGTGAAACGCTGGGGCTGGTTGGTGAGTCAGGTTGTGGTAAAACAACAACCGGCAAGGCGATAATGGGGCTCAATGATATTACCTCGGGTGCCATCACATTCAATGGCAATCAGATTGCGAACCTTACGGCGAAAGAATTCAAACCTTATCGTAAAGATATACAGATGATCTTTCAGGATCTTGACGCCGCGCTCAACCCTAAAATGCAAATTGGCGATTTGATAAAAGAGGCTGTCGTCGTGCACGACCCTGGTTTATCTAAGGAAGAGATTCAGCAGAAAGTCCTGAAATTGCTGGACCTGGTCAATTTAAAGAAAAGCCAGATTAGCAACTACCCAACCGAATTATCCGGTGGTGAAAAACGTCGTGTGGGACTGGCCCGTACGCTGGCGATGGAACCGAAATTCATTGTCGCTGATGAACCTACCAGCGCCCTTGATGTATCGATACAGGCACAGGTGGTTAATCTGTTGCTCGACTTGCAGCAGAAACTTGATCTGACGTTCTTGTTTATCTCACACGATCTGCCCTTAGTGGAGCTGGTGAGTCATAACGTAGGCGTTATGTATTTAGGCAAGATTGTTGAAATGGGGCCGTCTGCGAAGGTTGCAAAACAACCGCGTCATCCCTACACCGCTATATTATGGTCTTCAATAGTCGGCGGTGATACGAGCCGCGGATTAAAAGAGGATGCCAGATCAACGGCTGACTGGCAGGTGTATGACCACAGCAGCACATCTCGTGGCTGTAAATTTGCACCTCGCTGCCCGGTTTTTGCTGCAAAAGCTGAGCCGTCTGAATGCAGCTCAGTCATGCCCGTATTAAGCGATGCGGGAGACGGTCATCTTGTTGCCTGCCATTTTCCCCTGAATAACTAGACTGGCGTGATCCACGAAGCCGGGTTTTTAGTTTTTGTTAACACAGCTAAGCGGATTTAAAACCTGGCTTTGAACATCGAGGCTTGAGTCCTGCAGTATGCAGCTTAAAGCTTAATAGTGGCAATAAAAAGCAGCTTGCAGACCGCTTTATATGTGCTTAGGGAATAAGCCACGGCGACTGTCAGTGGTTGAGGTAAAAGCACCAGGCTCAACCTGTAGAGCCTGTTGCCAGCAGTCATGGCACCGAACTCCATCGCGGTGAGCCTTTTTATAATAATACAATCAGGCTATGGTATGGAGCTGAAAGCGGTGTTGGCAGGCAACAACGGTACCGCCCTGACGCAACAGCGGTGCGAATGCCAAGCTGACCCGTTATTTGCACCAGCTTGGCCGTATATTATTATTGTTGAAATAACGCTGTTTTAGACTAAGATTGATGCTGCTTAAAAGTATTCGCCTGAGAGATGTCCGGCTGGCATTTTTGTATATCCACGGGCTTTTTGGCCTGTTTTACCTGATGTGGGGAAATAAATGAATATCAAACGTATTGTGGCTCTGATGGGAGTGGTGTTTTTCATGGGTTCAGTTAATGCTGAAGAAGTTAAGCTAAACCATAATGGCATCAGTATCAGTGCCGAACTGGTCATGGCTGCAGGAAAAACAGTTAAAGATACCATTATTGTTATGACCCATGGCACACTGGCTCATAACAAGATGGAAATCATGACGCAGTTGCAGAATTTATTCAAAGACAATGAAATCAGTTCATTGTCGGTTAACCTGGGGCTGGGTATCAATGAGCGTAAAGGCATGTATGACTGTGCGACTAGCCATACGCATAAGCATACCGATGCGGTTGAAGAAATTGGTCTCTGGCTGAACTGGCTGAAATCGAAGGGTGCCGATAATATCGTATTGCTGGGCCATTCTCGTGGCGGCAACCAGACAGCCTGGTTTGCCTCGGAAACCGATGATAAGGTCATTAAAAAAGTGATTTTGATCGCACCAATGACCTGGAGCGAAGACTACGCCGTTACAAATTATAAAAAACGTTATAAAAAAGAGCTGGCACCCATACTGGCAAAAGCCGAATTACTGGTTAAGCAGGGCAAAGGTCAGACGGTGCTGAACAACACAGACCATATTTACTGTGAAAATACCTCGGTTACGGCTGAATCATTTGTATCATATAACAAGCCGGATCAGCGTTTTAATACACCTTATTTATTAGATAAAATTAAGCAGCCGGTTTTAGTTTTTGCTGGCAGTGCGGATACGACTGTAAAAGATCTGGATAAAAAGGTAGCGCCCTATCTGGCAAAAGGTAAAGTTGATTTAGCGATGATAGATGGCGCAGGTCATATGTTTCGTGACTTATACGCAGAAGATGTGGTTGATCAAGTCGTTGAGTTTATTAACGCTGAATGAATTGGAGCGGGAAACGAGATTCGAACTCGCGACCCCGACCTTGGCAAGGTCGTGCTCTACCAGCTGAGCTATTCCCGCAAAAGAGCCGTTATTATAGGGATATAAATGGCTCTGTCCAGCGTGTTTTTTTCTCTATATTAAATAATTTCAAATTGTTTGTTTATTGAACAAGAAGCTCGTCAGTATAGCGCTCATAATAAATAAGTTTGTTTATTTATATAGTCTATAAACTGATCTTGCTGTAATGGTTTGCTGAAGTAGTAGCCCTGTACTTCATTGCAGCCTAATTCTTTCAGCAGTCTATAATGGTGCGCTTCTTCGGCACCCTCTGCGATTAAATGCATTTTAAGACTTTGTGCCATCGCAATAATGGCGCGTGCTATTTCACTGTTTTTATAGTCGACTTCAATTGGACGAATAAATGACTGGTCTATTTTTAACGTATCTAACGGAAGTTTTTGAAGGTAGCTGAGCGATGAATAGCCGGTTCCGAAATCATCCATTGAAGTTTTAATGCCCATGTCTCTTATTTTTGAAAGTGTTGTGATGGCGTGTGATATATCTGTCATGGCAATGCTTTCGGTGATTTCAATTTCAAGCTGGTCTGGGATCAGGCCTGTATCTTCCAGCGTTTTTTTGATTTCTAACAGTAGATTTTTGTCATTAAACTGCATTGCTGATAAATTGACACCAACACGGATAGTGCCGAGTCCGTCATCGAGTATTTTTTTTGCAAAATAACATGACTGCCTGAGAATCTCTTTGCCTAATTCGATAATAAGTCCCGTCTCTTCAGCTAATGGAATAAAACTATCCGGAGGGATTATTTTTCCATCAGCGTCTATCCATCTGGCTAAAGCTTCCATGCCGGTGATCGTGTTATTGGCAGTGTTAATTTGAGGCTGAAAAAAAGCATAAAACTCGTTGTTATCAAAAGCGCCTCGCATGCTGTTTTCCAGTACGAGTTTTCCTTTAGTGTATTCATCCATGTCATTTGAATACAGCAGGTATTTATTACCCCCTTCTAAAAAACAGATTTTCTGCGCGGTGACAGCATGGTTAATCAGATTGTTGCTATCGCTATCAGCAGGGTGAAGAGATATTCCTAAACTGATATTGGTATGGTATTCATGATTGTTGATGGTGATTGGCGTATTAAACAGCTTGATTAATGTGTCACATATCAGTTCAACTTGCTGATTACTCTCCAGTGTATTAATTAAAAAGCCGAACGTGGTGGTGCTGATTCTTGAAATGCTTTGTATTTGTGAAATATTATTTAAAATTCTTTCGCTAGACTGTCTTAAGAACTGATTGATAAAGTCCTCCCCGATGGTGCTGCCTATGCTTCTTAGTCTGTCAAACGACAGGTTGACAATGGCGGTGATATCTGGGTTTTGAGATGTCTGAATAATATCGTTTAGCTGTTTTTGCAGGTATTCTTTATTGGGCAGAGCAGTGGCCGGGTCATGGTACCGGTGGAAATAGATTAAATCTTCTGCCTGTTTGTGTTCGGTGATGTCCTGTAATGTACCGGCAATGATTTGATGTTCGCCTCTGATAACCAGCTCGCCTTGCTGGCTCATCATGAACTCGATGCCATCATCGTTTATAAATGAATGATCTATTTTATACGGGTTGCCAGACTTGATAGTGTGATGAATGCAGTCACGGATTTTGTTGGCATCAATATCATTAATATGTAGCATTAGATCATCCATATTATAATGCTCTTGCTGAAGCCCGAGCAGGTGCCTGGTTTCATCAAACAGTGAAACCATATTGCTTTTCAGATCCATTTCCCAGTATCCAATTCGAGCTATGTTATGTGCTCGTGTTAATTTTTTCTTGCTTTTGATTAGTTCGTGAAATAACTCACGGGTGCGGAGAGAATAACGCACTCTTTGTGTTAATAATGGCCAGTTTATGGGCTTGGTTATAAAGTCTGTGCTGCCGGCATTAAAGGCTTTATCGATCGATTCGAGGTCGTCGAGTCCTGTCAGAATGATGATAGGCAAGCGATTGTAATCGGCGATGCCGCGTAAGGCTTTGCAAGTTTCATAACCGTCTAAATCCGGCATCATTAAATCTAGCAGTACCAGATCCGGTAGATTTCTTATGCAATAGTCGATGGCTTTTTCGCCGCTATCAACATCGGCTATATTGTAGCCTGATTTTTGTAAAATCTTTTTTATAGTCAGGCGAGTGACATTGTCATCATCGACAATAAGTACAGTTGTATCCGCCTCAGGTTTTGTATTGACAGCAATCACTCGACTAATAATCCTATTTCAATAAGTTTCTCCAGAGTTTGGTTATAGCTGGACTCTAACTGGTTTATGAGGCTGCTGATATCCGGGCTGGAATTGTTTCGAATGCCTTTCTCAAGCTGATCTGCGATGTTACATATTTTATGTAAGCCAATATTGCCTGCCGTGCCTTTTAGAGTATGTGCCAGCTGTAGAACGGCCTCTTCATTGCCGGATGCGGCAGCTGTATTGAACTGCGTAATGATGTTTTGATTGTCAGATCTGAATTCTGAGTATATTTCAAAAATATCATCATCAAGAACCTCTTTCAGTTCGTTTATTGTTGATAGCTTTAACAGATCGCTGGTATCAGTCACAGTTTTTCCTTGGCTTTATTAACAGGTGATAACCATTTTTCAAGCAGGGTTGATAGCGCGGTTTTATTAATTGGTTTGCTTATGTAGTCATTCATGCCCGCATTGATGCAACGTTCACGGTCGCCCTCCATGGCATTGGCGGTCATTGCTATAATGGTTAAGGCTTTAGTATTGGAATTTTTTCTGATATTTTCTGTAGCAAGAAATCCGTCCATGACAGGCATCTGGCAATCCATCAATGCAAGTGAATATTCTTTGTTATTAATCGCATCGACGGCTTCCTGACCATTGTTGGCAATTTCGAATATGTAGCCAATATTTTTAAGCATGCTGCCAATTACTTTCTGGTTAATTTTATTGTCTTCTACGATAAGAATGGGCGTGCTGTTGAGCTGCAGTTCGGCTTTCTCAGTTGACTCGGAGTCTTGCTGAACAGCATCTTCCTGTTCGGCACTGTATTGTTCATCGTGTAATGTTGCCATCATGGTATCTAGCAGCAGTGATTTTTTTACGGGTTTATGTATGCAGGCAGAGATGCCGGCTAGTCTTGACTCTTCCTGTATGTTGGCATTTGTCATTGAGGTAAGCATGATGATTTTTGTCTTATCATTGGCATTTTTTAGAGCCTCGGTAACTTCCAAGCCATTCATTCCCGGCATCATCATGTCCATAAGAATCATGTCGTAAGGCAGGTTTTCAGCGCGTTGTTTATTAACCATTTTTATTGCTGTCTCACCATCTTCTGCGCTGGCATAGTTAATATTCCATGATGAAAGAATGGATTCTAAAAACTTTCTATTGGTTTTGTTGTCATCGACAATCAGTATTTTAATATTGTCCAGTTCAATATGGTCTCTGTCAATTGCCGGCTTGATGGCAGATGCACCTGCTTTAATAGAAAAATAAAAGGTGCTACCGGTACCCTGAGAGGAACGTACCGAAAGGTCGCCGCCCATGCATTCAGTTAGTTTTTTTGAAATCGTTAAGCCAAGCCCTGTGCCGCCAAAATTACGGGTTGTCGAGCCGTCTTCTTGTTTAAAAACATCAAATATTTTTGTCTGACCTTCTTTTGAAATACCGATGCCGGTATCAGAGACTTCAAAACGGATTTCATAATCATTGTTAATTATTTTGTCGAGCCTGGAAGAAATAACAATTTCGCCTTTGTCGGTGAATTTAATGGCGTTATTCGTCAGGTTGAATAATATCTGTCGCAGCCTGGTCGGGTCGCCCTTTATCATTACCGGTACGTTGGTCGAAACGTGGGAGATAAGCTCAAGGCCTTTTTTGTGTGCGGATTCTGCCAATAACGCGGCCACGTCTTCAATGGCCTCATGTAAATTGAAGTCGATGTATTCAAGGTCAATCGCACCGGCTTCAATCTTGGAGAAATCAAGAATATCATTCAGCAGTGTCAGCAGGGTTTCGGCTGATTTGTAGGCGGTGCTGACAAAGTCCTTTTGGTCGATGTTCATCTTTGTGTCGGATAACAGTTGCAACATACCTAAGACACCGTTCATTGGCGTTCGTATTTCATGGCTCATATTTGCCAGAAACTCACCTTTAGCTTTGGCCGCATTTTCTGCAATAATCAACGCCTGGCTAACTTCCATAGTGCGTTCTTCTACCATGTTTTCCAGATTATTGGTTAGCTGTCTTAATTCATCTTCAGTATGGTTGCGTTTTTTGATTTCTTTTTGCAAGGATTTAATGATAGGGGCGTTGATGCTGATGGTGATAAAGGCGGCGATTAAAATAATAAATAATGATATAAATGAAGTATAAGACAGCGCTTTTATAAACGGCTCCCTGATTTTGTCTATGGTGATCGCCTGAACTATGCCGACATTTAATTCGGGAACATATGAATAGGCGGCAAGAATAGGCTCTTTTGAGACAGCATGGCTTACCTTAATGATGCCGCTGTTACCGTCCAGTGTTTTCTTAAACACCAGTGCCGGGTAAGATGCAGAGAGTAATGTATCTGGAAATATTTCATAATGTGATGATTCTTTAATAAGAAAATTAATTTTGTATCCATTATCGATGTATTCAAAAAGGAAAAATTCATCGGGCTCTGATTTCCTGTCGTGCCCTATGTGGGCATTTTTTATTTGCAGAATAGTCGCGCCCCGGGCACCAGACTCATGAGTGCCCTGGCTGTGCTGCGCATCAAACTGTGTGACAGAACGTATGAGGTCCCTGTGGTTTTCAATACTTCTTACCAGGTGCTGGCGGGTGTTTTTGAATGCCGTGTTATAAAGGATATCGACAGTGACGCCTACGCTAATGGTAACGGCTGTGGTGATGGTTAAAACCAGCAGTATGGTGTCATTAAATCGTTTTTCTGTTTCGTTTTTGCTGGCAATCAGACCGGAGGTAATGATGAGAAACGTCACTAATGTAATCGTACCGATCAATATTGTATTGTCAAAATCATCAATTGAGATTTGCATGTTGTTGACAGGTGTGTAGATGGCAGCGGCCATGCCAACATAATGCATGCCCGAGATGGCAAGTCCCATTATCAGTGTGGCTACCATCATTAAGCTATTATGATATTTTAGTTTTTTGGCTGCCAGTTTGTGTGCGATCCAGAGTGCAGCCACGGATGCTGCTATCGCAATTAAAATTGAGAGAATAAATAAAGCCGGGTCATAGGAAATGCGGGCAGGCATGATCATCGCTTCCATGCCGATGTAATGCATTGCAGCAATACCTGTGCCGATTACCGTGCCGCCAACTGATATTGTTTTCAGCGACAGCTGATGCCAGCCGATTAAATACATGGCCAGGGCCGAGGCGGTTAACACGATTATTCCTGAAATAAATGTCAAGCCGGGTGCATATGACATTGGCATGTTCATGTCCATGGCGAGCATGCCGATAAAATGCATTGACCAGATGCCACTGGCTAACGTGATCGAGCCGCCTAATAACCATTTGATTTTTGCATCAGAGCAGATTAAACGTTCAGATATTACGAGAGTGGCATAGGACGCATAGGCTGCTATAAAATACGAAAGCGCAACAAGATAAAAATCATATGTGGTCTGCATTCACCGTAATCCTTGACATAATATATTGATTTTTGGGGTATTAATTGAGTATAGAAGGCTATTGCCCGGGTGCAACACAGTGTTTCAAATGTTTTACAAATTGTAACAAGTCGTATTTTGCTTTTATTGGGCTGCAGTCGAGGCTTATTTAATTACTTTTAATGCGATCTGTTGTATTTGATGGTCATGGCCAACGTCAAGAATAACATCTGCCCTGGCAGGCATTTCTTGCAGTGTGTGTTTGCTTATGCGCTCAAAGTGCATGATAAAACGCCTGAGTGCATCATCTGACATGGCCAGATTTTGGCCGTTTGAGCCCGGGTTTTTTTTGAGTTTGTTTTCCTGTAATGTGCGCCATTCAATAACCTTGTTAAAGTCAGGAATTTTCAGCATTATCAGCTTATCAATGAATGCAAAGAGGCGCTGGTAATCCGTCTTTAGTTGTTGATTGATGTATTGCCGCCAGCGGGCATCCGGGTCGTCATTTTTTTCAAGCGCATTCATTGCCGTTGCCAGACTGATTGTCTCTTCTGCAACTGCCGCCACACACCAGCCTTCAAACAAAACAATATCGGTTTTATCGTGCGTTAGTTGCCAGTATTTTTCATCTTTTCTGTCATCAGTAGCCTTATCAAAGACAGGGATTTTAACCGCGCCTGTCTGCTGTTTTATTTTCGTCAGTAACGCAATGCCCAAATCGACGTCATGGCTACCCGGTACACCGCGTGTCTCAAAAAGGGGGTGAATAGTCTGTGACATATGCTGCCGCTGTTGCCGTGTTTTATACAGGTCATCAATCGACAAAGTAGCGACTTTTTTCCCAAAACCCTGCTCAATCAGCGGAGATAATATTTTACATAAGGTCGACTTTCCGGAACCCTGTGAGCCGTTAATTCCAATCACCAGCGGTACTTGCTGCTGTTGCTGTGCAATCCATGCCGATAAGGGCAAATACAGCGTTGAAAAATTATCCATGAGCCGGGGCTCAGGCGGGATCGATTCCTGTTTCAGCGTGAGTTCAAAAACAGGCAGCAGCTTATCGTGCAGCTGCTCGCAAATTGCGAGGCTGTCGGGCCAGTCTGGGGTCTTATTGTCGTGCATATTGTCGATATTATCAGCATCTTGATGAGAGACCAGAAATAAACGCGTGTTTATCTTTCATACGTTCTCATAATGTTCTATAATTTTTCCATTGAGAACATTGGGAGAACCATTATGTTGACATCCGGTCAGCACAAAACGCTCGATTATATCCGTCAATACATTGCCAGAGAAGGCTTTGCGCCGACCTTAACGGAGATTGCAAAAGGTCTGGGCACGCGTTCAAAAGGCTCGATACACCGGCAAGTTCAGGCCCTGTCTGACGCCGGCTACATCGAGCTGTTGTCTGGCCGCAAACGCGGTATCCAGCTCTCGGATGAGTTGCAGCAAGCGATAACCAGCATCCCGCTGATTGGTAGCATTGCTGCGGGACAGCCGATTGAAGCCATTGCCGGCCAGGATAAGCTTGATCTTTCGCCGATCATGGGAACAGACCGCTATGCGCTGCTGGTAAAAGGTGACTCGATGATTGATATTGGCATTCTGGATGGTGACACGGTCATTATCAAACCCTGCGATAGCGCAAAAGAAGGTGATGTGATTGTGGCACTGATTGATGAGTCGGAAGCCACCTTAAAACGCCTGCACTACATTGACAATGAAACGCTGGAATTGATTCCGGAAAATCAAAGCATGCAACCCATGCGGTTTCAGGCAGCACGTGTTCGCATACAGGGAGTGTTGGCGGGGCAGTTGCGTTTTTATATGTGATGTCACAGAACACAGTTTATCAGCCATGGCCAAGAGCGATTATTCTGGTTGATATGAATGCTTTTTTTGCATCGGTAGAACAGCTCGATCACCCGGAATGGCGGGGCCGCCCGCTGGCAATCACAAACGGATTAACCGGCACTTGTATTATTACCAGTTCATATGAAGCACGCGCTTATGGCGTGAAAACCGGCATGCGTTTAAAGCAGGCCAGAAGCATTTGTCCTGATTTGATTCAATGCCCGGCCAACCCTGTCCGATATGCCGAAATTTCAACACGCATCATGAAGGCGCTGGAAGATATTACCCCGGAAATAGAAATATTTTCTGTTGATGAAGCGTTTCTTGATGTCACCTCGTGCCAGAAATTATTAGGCACACCGGAATATATGGCGCGCTTAACGAAAGATAAAGTCTTTGAGGTATCGGGTCTTTTGTGTTCGGTAGGCATCAGCGGCGACAAAACCACGGCGAAATACGCGGCCAAGTTAAATAAGCCGGATGGTCTGACAGTGATCCCGCCGTGGGAGTCACGTCAACGCCTGCATCAGGTAAAGGTTACGGAATTATGCGGCATTAGCCACGGCATCGGTGGCTTTCTTGCTGAGCGTGGTGTGCATGTTTGTGGTGATATGGAAAAATTACCGATCGGAGAACTGGCTAAACGTTTTGGTAACCCGGGGCGGCGTATCTGGTATATGTGTCAGGGCCAGGATCCGGAGCCCCTGCAGCAGAAAATAGCCGCACCGAAAACAGTGGGCCACGGAAAAGTGATGCCACCAAATACAAAAGACCGGAATACACTGTTAGTGTATTTGTTGCACATGAGTGAAAAAGTGGTTGCGCGCTTACGCCGCCATGGAATAGTGGCTCAGGTTTTTTATATTGGACTGCGCAGTAGTGAAGGCTGGCTGGGCCGAAAAATGAAAACAGAACAGCCTACTAATGATGGTCATTTATTAATGAATTTATGCCGTGCCGTACTGGATGTGTACTGGCAAGGGCAGGGAATTCATCAGGTACAGGTTACGGCTATGGACCCGCAGCCATTACACAAGCAGGAGGATATGTTTGCGCCAGATACCGATAAACAGGATGCCGCAAATACTGCGATGGATAAGGTTAATAATCGTTATGGTGAATTCACGTTAGCCCCCGCACGTTTGTTAAACCGTTCTACTATGCCAAATGTGATAGCGCCGGCATGGAGGCCTTTCGGCCACCGGCAGACTATTCAGGATGAAAGCCTTGTTAAAAACAAGGTTAAGAAATAAGAGAAAATTATGTGTGGAGGAGTCATTTATTATAACGGTGAATATGAAAAGCGGGTGTTTTTTCCTGAGATGACAGCGTGCATACCGGTTAAATCAAAACAAGGCCATCACCTGCTTTTGCCCTGGGGTCGCCGGCGCGCACAGGATGGCAAGCTGCCGATGGGGGGCTGGGCCAGACTGGATTCGATTTATGCCGGACGCTGGGATCGCTGGTTTCCAGTGCCGGTTAAATTACCTCTGTTGCAGTTTATGGAAAAGGATTTAGAGGGCAATAGTCACTGGCATAGCCTGACTAAAGGCCAGTGGATACAGGGGCTGGTTGCAAAAGAGGGTTATGAACAGCGGCTTTATGTGGTGACGATTGAGCCAGAGCAAAGCGATGCGATTTATCAGCGCTGGCCACGTATATTATCGGGCTAAACGTTTATAGAGAGCGCAATGAATGGGCCGTAAACCGCTGCGCAGAGTTGAGCGCCTGTTCGATTTCTGACAGCAGTCTGCTTTTGTCTTTGGGCAGGTTGCCTGCCAGCGCTAAAATATTAGACGCATGATTGGATCTGAAAACGACTCGTTTCACCGGTTCGAGCTGACGGATCAGTTCTGATAATTCTGTCAGTATATTTTTGTCTGATTGTTCAGTGAAATCGTCGGAATATTTTTCGAAAAATTCTGAGCGCGACGTGGCATCGAGAAAAAGCTGTAACGTCGAAAGGTATGTGACAGGTGCCTGATTGAGCAAACGAGCGGTCTCGTTGATATGCTGCCGCCAGTGTTGCTGGCCACCTAAGCCAAGAATAACCGTTGCTGAGACTTTTATATTGGCCGAGTCAGCCATTTTGAGTGACTTGATAATGCTATTTTGAGTGGCACCTTTGGTGATTTTTTTTAGCAGCAGATTGCTGCCAGACTCAATGCCAACATAGAGCAGAGACAGTTTATGTGCTTTCAATAAATTTAAATCAGCGGCTGACTTAGCCGCAATATTAGCCGGAGTAGCATAACAGGAAACGCGAGTCAGGCGAGGGAAAGCCACCTGTAACAGCTTCAAGATAGCCAGCAGCTGATCAGTGTCGAGATTAAAGGCGTCGCCATCAGCCAGAAAAACCCGTGTGCTATTGGCAGCGAACTTTTTAGCGATATCAATATCATGCTGGATTTCGCCAAGCGATTTTAGGCGGTATTTTTTGTGTTTATACATGGAGCAGAAACTGCACTGATTAAAGCGGCAGCCAATGGTGACCTGTAAGATCAGGTTGTTAGCCTCACTCGGGGGGCGGTAAAGCGGTTGTTCGTAATCAAGCACCATGGTGTCTCAGTCTGTGAATAGAAAATAACGGCTATTATAAAGTGCAATGCGATATTCGACATTAGTTAATAAAGCCATCTTGAGGGCATAAGGCCGCATCAATAGTTGGCAGATGCCATGATTAGCCGCTTGTGCCCTGGCGGCTATCAAGTCAGTGCCGGTGGCACAGCCTTTGAGTGGCTACAATATGGGCACTGAGCGTTTGCGAACAAGCAGCCTATATGCGATAAGTGCCAGAGCTATGATGGCGCTAGTGAAACAGCATAAGTTGTATGATGACAGCAGTGCGACAAATGAGCTAATAAGCTAATGCGTTTTGTTATAAACTGCAGGCAAAGTATCCCGGGTAATATTTGAAAATGTTTTTAGTCATACCGCATAGCAACAGTTTTAATATGTCGAAAATGCCCGTCATTAGCTATTTGATAGTGCTTGTTTGTATCGTTGTTTATTATTTTCAATACCAGAGTGACTTAAGCTTCGAGGCGAACTCGTCTTCTTTTTGTCATCAATTACAAAAAAACAAGATGCCAGATGCAATGGATAAAATGGTGGCAGACCAATACCTGTGCCAGCAGATACTAAAGCGCATTGAAGAAAGACCAGACTTAACGGTTGAAGAAATAATAAATGAATATTTCTGGTTTCAAGACCTGACAGCTTTGCAAATTAATAAACTGACAGCTTTTATTAAACAACACTATGCCAGATACAACGACCGCTACCCGGCACATATCGATAAAGACTTAATGTATTTTCCTGAAACACTGAACCCTGTGAAAATGCTGACTTCATCGCTTGCGCATGCGGATATCTGGCATATTGCAGGCAATATTATTTTCTTTTTGGCATTTGCGCCGGCAATAGAAATCTTGCTGGCAAGTGCCTGGCTTTATATTGCATCTTGTCTGATTATTATTGTTTCAACCTCAATAGCCTACACCGTATCGGTGTTTGTAATGGCCGACTCACTGCCGGCGCTGGGACTGTCCGGACTGGTAATGGGCATGATGGGGCTGTTTGCGGCACTTATGCCGCGAGAAAAAATAAAAGTATTTATCTGGCTTTTATTTTTCGTGCGTAATATCAGCGTGCCTGCGTGGATACTGGCGCTCTGGTATATCGGCCTGGATAGCCTGGATTTGCTTTTAGGTACAGGTGATCCTTCTATTAACCTGGTTGCACATGTTTCAGGGGGGGTAACAGGCTACTTGCTGGGTCATATCTGGTTAAAGACAGACAGGCTAAAAACTATTTAACTTTAACGCATTGCAGCCGGCTATGGCGTTGTTTTTGCGTTTATAATAAGTAAATCTAAGAAACCGGCTGCTAGCATGACTGAAGTGAAGTCCCCTTGTGTTCGAAACTGCTGCCTGGATGACAATGATATCTGCATGGGCTGCTTTAGAACACTGGACGAGATAAAGCGCTGGATATCGCTGACCCAGCATCAGAAAATGTCTGTACTGAAACAATCTGCTCAACGGAAAAAACTAAAAAACTGAAATGTTATACGAAAAAGCAGCAGTCTGCTCGCGGCCGTTATTTACAGGATTAAAATGGAAACAATAAAATTGATGGCATTGCGCCATTCGGCTTTTTATTCACCTTATCTGATGACGTTTGCCGGACCCTTTCTAAAACAACAGGGACTGGCGGCCAGTTATGAAGTCGCTACGGCTGAACACCCGGTTGATGAGAGCATATTGAACGGTTATTGTCATCTGGCGCAATCGGCAATAGCAACCCGTTTTGCCGATCTTGAAGCGGGCAAAGAAAGCCGCATCAGGCATTTTGCTCAGATCAATGAGCGTGACGGCTTTTATATTGCGGGCCGGGAAAAAGATGATGATTTCAGCTGGCAAACATTAAAAGGTAAAAAAGTACTGGTGGATCATTTTTTTCAGCCCCATGCCATGTTGGCATACGCTTTAAAAAAGCAGGGCATGGATTTTTCTGACTTTGAGGTGATCAATGCCGGTGATGTCAGCCAGATAGAAAAAGCCTTTCGTCACGGCGAGGCAGATTATGTGCATCTGCAAGGCCCCTATCCGCAGCAGCTGGAAGCCGAGGGCAGAGCTATTGTGCTGGCGTCGGTTGGCGAGGCCGTCGGCCCGGTTGCGTTCAGCAGTTTATGTGCGGATAAAGACTGGCTGCAAACGGATATGGCAAAAGCGTTTCTCAGCGCTTATACAGCCTCCATGCAATATGTGATCGAAGCGCCGGCGATAGAGATTGCCAGCAAACAAAAAGAGGCGGCGTTATTCCCGGATATTGAACTATCCGTGCTCAGTCATACCATCGCTAGCTACCAGCGATTAGGCTGCTGGAACAGCGATATCAATACCTCTGAACAAGCCTTTAACACCTTGCTGGATGTGTTTTTGCACAGCGGTGCTATCAGCCGCCGCTATGATTATGAGCAGCTGATTGCCGGCATCAAATAAGAGCATTTGATAATTTTAAGGCAATCTTAAGGCATAAATATTAGAATATAACTACACACTCTTTTACGCGGTGAATTATGTCTGATTTATTTAAAGAAAAAGCACAGGAATGGGATGTCAACGAAATGGTTCGTGATCTTTCCAGTTCTATCGGTTCGGCGATTTTGAACCATATCACCTTTAATGAGAGCATGCAGGTGATGGATTTTGGCGCCGGTACCGGTTTGATCAGTGCACATGTGGTACCACTGGTTAATATGGTAACAGCGGTGGATACATCGCAGGCGATGCTCGATCAGCTCTCGGCTAAAGCAGAGCTGGCAGGCAAGGTGGAAACACGGTGTTGTAATATTCTTGATAAGCCCATCGATAAAAAATTTGATGTGATTATGAGCGCGATGGCCATGCACCATGTTGACGATACGGTCAAAATGGTTAAGAGTTTTGCCGATCATTTAAAACCCGGTGCAAAAGTGGCGCTTGCTGATCTGGATAAAGAAGACGGCAGTTTCCATCCGCCAGAGGCTGAAGGCGTTTTTCACTCAGGCTTTGAAAGAAAAGCGTTTCAGCAAATACTCGAAAATAACGGTTTTAAAGATGTGAAGTTTGTCACGGCACTGACGGTGAATAAACCGGAAAAATCTTATCCGGTGTTTTTAGCGGTGGCAACAAAGCACTAAAATATGCCTGCTGTTTTCTCAGGTTAGCAGACGCACGACAGTTGTCTGTGCGTTTGTTAGCCGATAAATGCTCAGGTCACAATAACAATTCGAAGCGCATCTAAACGCAGGCTGGAAGAGTCCAGTGCGTCATTAAGCGCCTCATATTGATGCTCAAAAAAGCTGAGTTCCTCTTGGCGGACATTCGGGTTGATTTTCTTCAATGCTTTTAAGCGATTGATTTCTGCCGATAAAGTCAATTCGGCCTCTTTATGAGCGCTCTTCAATATCTCAGGTGCCTGTAGATTGGCCAGTTGTTCGCTAGTTTTGATTAAATCACGAATTTCATCTGCATAAGCATTGATCACCTGATTAGCCATTTTCTTTTTGATGTGTTCGCGGTTTTGTGTGATATAGCGGTGTGAAACGATTTCATTGCAATTGTTTTTGTTGCCGTCAATCAATGTGCGAATGCTGGTGGCGGGCAAATATCGGCTCGACTGCAGTTTTGAATTGCTGGCAGTTTCTAAAATGAAAATGCATTCCAGTAACATCGTGCCGGGTTTTATTTTGGCATGTTTGATCGAGGTGACGGCCGTATTGCCCTGCTCGTTATTCAGCACAAGATCCATTGCGCCGGATACCATTGGGTGTTCCCAGGTTAAATAATGAATATCCTCATTGCTCAGGGCGGTCACCCTGTCCCAGGTGATGGTCATGCCTTCTTCATACAGGCCGGGGAAACTTCCGGTTTGCATATGATCGCCCGGGCGGATGATCATGCTGTCCATACCGTGTTCCTCGCTTTCAATTCCAAAACAGTCAAACACATCTTCAAGGTAAGGCAGAATTGAAACATCATCATCCGCCTCGATGGCTTTTTCTGATATCTGCTGCGCAATGTGGGGCCGACAGGAATTATATTCCAGTAAACGATCACGACCTTTGTGCAATGCATTAACCAGCGCGACGCGCTTGTTCTTGCTGTCTTCGATTAATGCGATGCGCTCGACATGATCTGATTTACCATGATGCAGGGCTTTAATCAGTGCCTGTTCAACATGAGTAAAAACGCTGTGGCCAATCGGGCAGGTATGAGCGAACGCATTCAGGCCCAGCTGGTAGAAATCAAACATGGTGTGTTGAGCTGTTTCTAACAGATAAGGCAGGTGGATCTGTATTGTTTCTTGCTGACCGATTCTGTCAAGGCGACCAATGCGTTGCTCGAGCAGATCCGGATTTAATGGCAGATCAAATAATACCAGGTGATGGGCAAACTGGAAGTTACGTCCTTCACTGCCAATTTCAGAACACACCAGAACCTGGCAGCCAAATTCTTTGTCGGCAAAATAGGCCGCGGCGCGGTCACGCTCAATAATGCTCATGTCTTCATGAAAGACAGCTGACTGAATGCCCGACGAGGTTCTGAGAGCATCTACAATATCCAGAGCGCTATCTGCACTGCTGGTGATGATCAGTACCTTTTGCGGGAAAAGCTCGCTGAGTTTGTCTTTCAGCCAGTTAATGCGCGGGTCTATTTTTATCCAGGACGGGGCATCGCCGGTACTGGCTGCCTGATAAATTAACTCGGGTGATAACAGCAGCTGGGCGTCGGCTATAAATTCATTTTGAAACAAATTTAAACAGTCTTTATATTCAGCCGGGCAGTCAAGGGTGTAGGGATTGACCTCGCGCTGTGGAAAACCTTTGACCGTCTCGCGTGTGTTTCTGAATAGCACCCGGCCGGTACCGTGCTGATCAAGCAGCCGGTCAATTAAAAGGTTAGTGGTTTGTTTTTTTTCATCAGGTGATATATCACTGGCCTGAAGCGTTGCAATCAGCTTTTTATTGTCTTCATCGCTATCGATGTTGAGCAAATCATCGATTAAATCCTGATGCAGTTCATGGCCTTCTAATAAAGACTCAACCGCTTTTGCAATCGGTTCGTAATTGTTTTCTTCGTCTAAGAAGCTGGCCAAATCCGGGAAACGATCGGGGTCGAGCAAACGCAGTCTCGCAAAGTGGCTTTCTTTGCCTAGCTGCTCAGGCGTGGCAGTGAGCAAGAGCACACCGCTGGTTTTTTTCGCAAGTTGTTCAACGCACAGGTATTCAGGGCTGATTTCTTTTTCAGACCATTGCAGGTGATGGGCTTCATCTATGATCAGTAAATCCCAGCCGGCATCCAGGGCTTGCTGGTGACGCTCCGGGTTCTCAAGGAAAAAGTTAAGGTGGCAGAGCACGAGCTGCTCGGTTAAAAACGGGTTTTCGTATTCGACGTCATCATAGGCTTCATCATCTTCAGACTGACCTTCAATCGACTGGCAGCGTTTTTCGTCAAACACACTGAAGTGAAGGTTAAAACGACGCAGCATTTCAACCAGCCACTGGTGCAGCAGTGTTTCGGGTACAACAATTAAAACCCGCTGAGCGCGTTCGGTATGAAGCTGGTGATGTAAAATCAGGCCGGCTTCAATGGTTTTGCCCAGGCCGACTTCATCGGCCAGCAATATTCTGGGTGAATAACGGTTGGCAACTTCATGCGCGATATACATCTGGTGAGGAATCAGACTGGTACGGGCGCCTATTAGCCCGGTTAGCTCAGAGCCCGCATTGCGTTGATTATGCAAACGGGTTTGATAGCGCAATTCAAACCATTTGTCTTTATCGATCTGGCCGGTAAACAAGCGGTCGATGGGACGGTTTAGCTGGATAAAGTTATCCAGATCCGTTTCAGGCAGCACGGCTTTGCTGCCATCGTCTTTTGAACCGCTGTAAATCAGTAAGCCGGATTCTTCGAGTACTGTATCGACGGTTAAAAACCAGCCTTCGTGTGACGGCACCCGGTCACCCTGGGTAAAACGTACTCGTGTTAGTGGCGCTGTTTGTTGTGAATACAGTCGTGTTTCATTGCTGGCATTAAAAAGCACAGTAACTGTTCGGCCTTCTGTTGAAATGACCGTACCGAGTCCCATTTGGAGTTCTGCGTCGCTTATCCAGCGCTGACCGGGAATATATAATTGCACGAAGCTGATCCAGTTATAGCGAAAGGGGGCGTAATATTAGAGGATTTTGAGAAGAAAATCACGGCCAAAGTCGTGTTATTGTAATGATTTTGGCATAACTGACGTGTAGTTTGCAGGCGGCGCAAAATCAGCGCATAAAAAAACCCCGGCTAGCGGGGTTTTTTGAAACAATCTAAAATGAAGCCGGTTAGATGGCGACGACTTTAGTTGCCTGGGGACCTTTAGGGCCTTTCTCCACATCGTATTCTACTTTCTGCCCTTCAGCCAGGGTTTTGAAGCCTGAACCTTCGATCACGGAGAAGTGAACAAAAACGTCCTGGCTACCATCATCCGCTACGATGAAACCAAAACCTTTACTTTCGTTAAACCATTTTACACTGCCAGTAGCCATGCTGCTTTACCTCAATTGTTATTAGTGTTTCGTAATCAATTGCATGTTATTCAGGGTAAAGTCAGGAGTTACCAGATGGAGCTTCTGTAAAACCTAAGAACGTGCAATAAAAAACATTCCAAGTTTTATTTATTACTGCTCATATAAATAAAACTTGACAGATCGTAACATACAGAAAATGCACTGAAAACCCATTTCAAGCCTAAATAAAGATAATTTAACTTTAAAAAGTAAACTTTTTTAATAACAGCTCTTTAAACAAGGTTAGTGCATAGTTTTTTGCATAAAATTGCCTTTAAAAGCTGTAAATAGGTTTTTTAGAGCTTACTAATTTTCTAAATTAATGTTTAATAATTTATTTTCTTTCGACTGTCTTTTTTTTGTGAATGTTTGGTTTTATTGTCCAGCCGTTTTTTGATAGCGCTGCGCTTTGGGCGGCTGGAAATACGCTTTTTGACCGGAGTGATGGCGGCGATAATGATGTCCTTTAAACGCTCTAATGCATCCTGTTTATTTTGTTCCTGATGGCGCCGGTTTTGGGCTTTTATAATGATAACGCCTTCTTTGCTGATGTGGTGATCATTAAATGATAGTAGCTTGTTTTTGTAAAACTCAGGCAGGGAAGAGGACACAATATCGAAGCGGCAGTGGATCGCGCTTGAAACCTTATTGACATTCTGGCCACCGGCACCCTGGGCACGGATGGCGGTCATCTGAATCTCTTCTTCTTTGATCGATAAATTGTTATTAAGGCTGAGCATAGTTGCTATTATATCGTTAATCGCTGGCGATGAATTAAAATCACATTTTAAGCTAAATTTGCCGCGAATTCTGCTACAATGCCGCCCAATATCTCGTCGACAGCTTTTAAGTCTCTCTGGCTGTTGATCTCATTTAAGAACTACACTGGATAAATACCTTGATTTCAACTGCCAACATCACAATGCAATTTGGTGCTAAACCTTTATTTGAAAACGTATCCGTCAAATTTGGCGCAAATAACCGTTATGGCCTGATTGGAGCCAACGGTTGCGGTAAATCAACCTTTATGAAAATTCTGGGTGGCGATTTAGACCCCAGTGCCGGCGTTGTTTCGGTAGATGCCGGTGAGACGGTGGGTAAATTACGTCAGGATCAATTTGCATATGAAGAATTCACAGTGCTTGATACGGTTATCATGGGTGATGAGCGTTTATCGAAAGTCAAACAAGAACGCGATCGTATCTATTCTTTGCCCGAAATGAGTGAAGAGGACGGCATGAAAGTGGCTGAGCTGGAAGTTGAGTTTGCAGAATTAGACGGTTATACCGCTGAATCTCGTGCCAGTGAGTTGTTAATGGGGCTGGAAATTCCACTGCAACAACATAGTGGTCTGATGAGTGCGGTTGCACCGGGCTGGAAGCTGCGTGTTTTACTGGCACAGGCCTTGTTTGCGGATCCGGATATCCTGTTACTTGATGAGCCAACCAATAACCTGGACATCAACACGATTCGCTGGCTGGAAACGATCTTAAATGACCGTCAGTGCACCATGGTAATCATTTCACATGACCGTCATTTCTTAAACAGTGTCTGTACCCATATGGCGGATCTGGATTTCGGTGAAATTCGCATGTACCCGGGTAATTATGATGACTACATGATGGCATCGACTCAGGTTCGTGAACGTCAGTTATCCGACAATGCCAAGAAAAAGGCTCAGATTGCCGAATTGCAGGCTTTTGTCAGCCGTTTCTCGGCTAATGCATCGAAAGCAAAACAGGCGACTTCACGCGCCAAACAAATGGATAAAATCAAACTCGATGACATCAAACCCTCCAGTCGAGTCAGCCCGTTCATTCGGTTTGATCAGGATAAAAAGTTATTCCGTCTGGCTCTGGAAGTTGAAACCTTAAGCAAAGGCTTTGAGGGGAAACAGCTGTTTGGTGATATCAATATGATGGTTGAAGTCGGTGAGCGTATTGCGATCATCGGCCCGAATGGTATCGGTAAAACCACTTTGTTACGTTGTTTGTATGGTGATCTTGGGTCAGATTCCGGCAATGTTAAATGGTCCGAGAATGTGACGATGGGATATTATGCACAAGACCATGCCGCTGATTTTGAAAAAGACATGCTGGTATATGACTGGATGGACCAGTGGAAACCGGAAGGTGCCGATGAACAATTTGTTCGTGGTACGCTGGGGCGTATGTTGTTTTCAGCCGATGACATCAAAAAATCCATAAAGGTTTTATCGGGCGGTGAACAGGGGCGCATGCTGTTTGGTAAAATCATGCAGCAAAAACCTAACGTCATGTTAATGGATGAGCCCACCAATCACCTCGATATGGAATCGATTGAGGCTTTAAATCTGGCACTGGAAAACTATGAGGGTACTTTAGTCTTCGTCAGCCATGACCGTGAATTTGTATCGTCGCTGGCAACCCGAATTATTGAGCTCACGCCAACAGGAGTGGTCAACTTCAGCGGCAGTTATGATGAGTACCTGTCTAGTCAGGAAAAATAGTCGGCATAAACCGATAACGGCGTTAACAAAACGCTCATCGCATGATGGCCGGCTTTGCCAGTTTGTTTTAGCTTAAGAACTGGCAAATTTTCTATCATCCTCTATATTTCTATCTGTATAAATAAAGATGAGATGGTATGTCTTCAATTCTGATTATAGACGATGACAAAGTCACACATTCATTCATATCTCGAGCTTTAGCAGGTGAATACGAGCTGATATCGGCATGGCACGGCCAAGAAGGGCTGGAGCAGGCTCAGCAGATAAAACCCGATTTAATATTGCTTGATGTTGAAATGCCGGGCATGAACGGCTATGAAGTTTGTGAATTGCTCAAAGCATCTGCAATAACGAAACATACCCCGGTTATTTTCCTTTCTGCAAATAGCCAATTACGCGATCGTATGCAGGGTTTTGAAGCCGGTGCCGACGACTACATCGTCAAACCTTTTCAGGCGGAAACGCTAAAGGCTAAACTGGCGGTTGTCGGGCGATATCGTAAAACCGAAGAAGAGCTCTCAAACAAAGTAAGAGAAGCCGAGGTGACAGCGCATATGGCCCTATCGGGTACCAGTGAGCTAGGCCTGGTTATTTCTTATATCGAAGCCAGTCATAGCATTTATGATTATCAAAATCTGGCCAATGAATTTTTTAAGTTTGCCAATGAGCTCAGTCTCAGTTGTACGCTGTACATCCATACAGATCATTTTGAACAGTTTTTCTCATCTACTATGCATCAAGTTCCGCCCCTGGAGTCAGAATTAATTTCAAAGTTAGTGAGCGAAGGCCGCTTTTTTGATTTTGGTAGCCGCACGCAGATAAATTATCCGAATATATCAGTGCTTATTAAAAACATGCCGCTGCATGAAATGGATCGCTATGGACGTATTAAAGACCTGTTTCCGGCTGCCCTGAGTTCAACCGATACCAAAATAAAGCAGATAGGCATGATGCAAGCAACACAAAATAATTTTGAAGCGTTTAATGAATCACTGGGTGAAATGACACAAGCGCTGAACACTATAAAAAATGCGGTTGATGGCAACCAGAAAGCCGGTGTTAAAATAATGCGCGATATGTTGATGGAGCTGGACCGCGAACTGCCCCGCCTGGGGCTGGAAAGCGACCAGGAGCAATACCTGCTCGACAGCATCGAAAGCGCGATATCGGAGGCCTACGAGAGCATAGATATAAGCAATAAAATCACGGATAACTTTGGACTGATCTTAAAAACACTGGAAGATCAGCTGGTAAAACACAAACAAATCCAGTCTCAAATGGCCGATTTTATTGCAATCGAAAATGAGGAGGAAAAGGGATATTCGATGGATGTTGAGCTTTTCTGATGCACGCTTTATTGACGCATTTAAATATCAATTAAAAACAGGCCATCAAGTTTTGATGACCTGATAGTCTGTATTAACCGTAAAGGCAAAGATAAGCCGTTTCAACGCCGACTGTAACATCAAATGAGCTGTTAGCTTCAACATCAAATGATTCACCCGCGTTGTAGCGTGTTGCAGTTGTATCGCCGGCCAGTTTAATCGTTAATGCACCGCTGATAACCACCATTTTTTCTTTATCGCCTGTATTAAAGACATAGTCGCCCGGTGCCATAACGCCAACGCTTGCAGGCAGGGTTTCGGTCTGAAAAGCGATAGATTTTACCTTACCGTCAAAATATTCATTGGTTTTAAACATCGGCTGCTCCGGTTTGCTAATTAGATGTGGATAACGTATTTTGTGCGCGATTGTACAAGAAGTTTGATTGATGACGAAACAAAAACAACAAAATGATGACTGGTCTATTTATATTTTGCGCTGTGCTGATGACAGTTTGTACACCGGCGTCGCCAAGCATGTTGATAAACGGCTGATTGAGCATAATACCGATAATCTGAAAGCCGCTAAATACACACGCGCCAGAAGACCGGTAGTGCTGGTGTATCAGGAAGTCGCTGACTCACGTTCGGCTGCGTGCAAGCGTGAGAGCGCAATTAAAAAATTAAGCAGGGCGGAAAAACTATTGTTGATTGGCCAGGGTTTTTAAGTTTTTGAAAAGTGAAAGCCAAAGTTGTTGCCCGGCTAGCATTACAATTGAGCCTGATTGATAGTAATAAGGATGATTTCGTACAAAAAACCACCACAAACGGCCTGTAAATCACTGAATTAAATAAATATTAAAAAAACATTAAATATTGATTGCTAACATTAGCGAAACTCTATATTATTCTGCACCTTCTATCGGGGTGGTTAGCTCAGCTGGTAGAGCGTCGCCCTTACAAGGCGAATGTCGGGGGTTCGACTCCCTCACCACCCACCAAGAAACGGAGCGGTAGTTCAGTTGGTTAGAATACCGGCCTGTCACGCCGGGGGTCGCGGGTTCGAGTCCCGTCCGCTCCGCCATTTTTACAAATGGCTCGACTTCAGTGACACGATGCAGCATCAGGCTGTTATCGACAATATCGATTAAACACATCCAGTTTGTATTTCTTTCCCTTCGGGGGTTATCCTTTAAAGCGTTTATTGCTACAGTTCGGGTTTGATACAAATCTCTCCCCGTAAGGTAGCCTGGCATGAAAGACGCAAACCCAAATACAATTTATCTCAGTGAATATCAGCAACCCGATTACTGGATTGAACATGTTGATTTGCGCTTTAATCTGGGTGAAGACGAAACCCATGTTGAGTCAAATATTCAGTTTCGCCGGCGTCAAAACGCAGCGCCTGACAGCGCACTGATTTTACAGGGCGAAGGCTTGCAGCTGCAGGCCATACGCCTCGATGGCATCGCCTTAACGGATACCCAGTACAGTGTTGATGATCAGTCTTTAAGCATTGCTGAGCTGCCGGCTGAGTTTGTCTTGTCGGTAGAAACCATCATCAAACCACAACTGAACACCTCACTTGAGGGTTTGTATCAGTCCAGCGGTAATTTCTGCACCCAGTGTGAGGCCGAGGGCTTTCGAAAAATCACTTATTTCCTTGACCGCCCAGATGTCATGGCAACGTACCGTACGACCATTATTGCCGATAAAACAAAATACCCCGTCATGCTATCGAATGGTAATGCCGTCGACTCGGGTGAGCTTGAAAACAATCAGCACTGGATAAGCTGGCAAGACCCATTTAAAAAGCCGGCTTATTTATTTGCACTGGTGGCAGGTGACCTTGCCTGTATTGAAGACAGTTTCATCACCCAGTCAGGCCGTGAGGTCGCATTAAAAATTTTTGTTGAAGCGCATAATACCGATAAATGTGATCACGCCATGCGCTCATTAAAAAATGCGATGCGCTGGGATGAAGAAGTCTTCGGTCGTGAATACGATCTGGATATTTATATGATTGTGGCTGTCGATGATTTCAATATGGGCGCAATGGAAAATAAAGGCCTCAATGTTTTCAATTCGAAGTTTGTTCTTGCCAGTCAGGATACGGCCACTGATGTGGATTATGAACACATAGAAGGTGTGATCGGTCATGAATACTTTCATAACTGGACCGGTAACCGTGTCACCTGTCGAGACTGGTTTCAGTTAACCCTTAAAGAGGGATTAACTGTTTTCCGTGACCAGCAGTTCAGTGGCGACATGTTATCGCATGCTGCCAAACGCATTGATGAAGTCAATGTCTTGCGCACCCGTCAGTTTGCCGAAGATGCAGGGCCGATGTCGCATCCGATACAGCCATCAACTTATGTTGAAATCAATAACTTCTATACCGTCACCGTTTATAACAAAGGTGCAGAAGTGATTCGCATGCTCCATACCTTGTTAGGTACGGATGGTTTTCGCAAAGGCATGGATTTGTATTTCCAGCGACATGATGGCCAGGCCGTGACAACAGATGATTTCGTCGCGGCCATGCAAGACGCTAATAGCAGTGAAGACAATACAGTTGACCTGAACCAGTTTAAGCGCTGGTATCATCAGGCCGGCACGCCGGTACTGACGGTGCTTGAATCGTATGATGCAGAAAAACAGCAGTATAAATTGTTGTTTAAGCAGGATTGTGCAGCAACCGCCGGACAGGAAATAAAAGAAGCGTTTGTGATCCCGGTACGCATGGGCTTAATCGCAGCGGATGGCCAGAGCCTGGCTTTAAAATTCGATGGTAAAACTGGGCAGGGAACCGAAACCGTTTTGCTGATCACTGAGAAAGAGCAGACATTTGTTTTTGAACAGGTCGCTGAAAAACCGGTGGTATCCTTATTAAGGAATTTCTCAGCACCTGTAAAGCTGGCAATGAAGCAGACGGATGAACAGCTGGCGTTCTTAATGGCGAATGATGTTGACGACTTTAATCGCTGGGATGCAGGCCAGCGCCTGGCCGTGAATATTATGCTGGAGCTGATATCAAAGCAGCAGGCTGGCGCATCATTGAGTTTGGCGGGCAGTTTAATTGATGCCTGTCGCAATATTCTGAATGACGCTGCAATCGATAAAGCGTTAGCTGCCAGGGCATTAACCTTGCCATCAGAAGATTATCTGGCGGAGATGATGGAGGTGATTGATGTTGATGCTATCCATGTTGTCAGGGAGTTTATGCGGGCTGAGCTGGCTGGTGCATTAAGCGCGGAATTAAAAACCGTTTATCAGCAGAATCAGAATGCTGAATACGCATTAACAGCTGAGGCGATGGGGCAGCGCAGTTTAAAAAATGTCTGCCTGACGTATCTGATGTGTTTGCCTGAAAATCATCAGATGGCGGTTTTGCAATATCAGACAGCCAGCAATATGACCGACCGGATGGCGGCCTTTAGAGCCATTTGTCATCATCCCTGTGAACAACGTCAGTCAATTATTGAAGATTTTTACCAGCAATGGAAAAATGATGCGCTGGTACTCGATAAGTGGTTCACGGTTCAGGCAACGGCGGCTCTGGAGTACAGTCTCGAAGAGATCCTGCAACTGAGAACACATGTTGATTTTGATCTGAGTAATCCAAACCGGGTGCGTTCATTGTATGCGGCAATGAGCCAGCTAAATGCTGTGTGTTTTCATGATCTGTCGGCTAAGGCCTATCAGATGCTGGCAGATCTGGTGATTGAACTCAACCAGCTCAACCCCCAGATTGCCGCACGAATGTTATTACCACTGAGTCGCTGGCAGAGATATGATGAAAAACGACAGAATCTAATGAAAACAGAGCTGAAACGCATCGCGGCACTGGAAAATATAGCTAAAGATGTCTATGAAGTAGTGAGTAAGAGTTTGCAAGAATGAATAATAAAAGGATATAAAAAATGAAGTTAATCAGAGTGGCTGTTTTGTTTGCCATTGTTGTCGCGGCACCCTTAGCTCAGGCAGCATGCTGGGATAAAAAAGAATACAGAGAAATTGAAAATTTTTCTGAACTTGATGATAAATTAATTCTGTCATTTAAAGATGCTGTTAACTGTGAAGTGATAGAGGCTGTAACCGTGCAGCTGGGAAAACTGGTTTATAAGACCGACTCTAAGGGCTATGTCACTTTACCCATGGCGCCATTTTTACAGGCAGATAATCTCGAAATGCCAATGAAGGTATCAAAAGAAGGTTATACAACCATCGAAACACAGCTAAAAGTGGCTGCCGGTACCGTTTTAAACAAGCGCCTGCTGCTGAGCCCGTCACTTGCCGGCAACAGCATGCGCTTTATATTGCAGTGGAGTGAGCAACCTCAGGATCTCGATTTGCATCTTCAGGGCAATGGTTTTCATGTCTCCTACAGAGACATGCGTGCCGGGGGTGAGGCCACCTTAGACCAGGATGAACAGTCCGGTTTTGGCCCGGAAACGATTACACTGAATAATGTAACAAAAGATCAGCAATATAAAATCACAGTGGTCAATTATTCGGCCGACGCGGATATCGATGAAACAGCCAAATTATTAGTGTATGTCGGTAACCGGCTTGAGCGGGTTATTCCGTTGCCGGTAACAAATAAGACGACACTGGACGTGCTTACAATATCAAATGCTAACATCCAGCTGCTCGATACAAAGCCGGCTTTAAACCAAAATGCCTATTTACCCGGCTGGTAAGGCTATTCTTTAGGGAAATGTGATGTCAAGATCAGTACTCATAACCGGCGCAAACCGTGGCATTGGTTTGCAAATGGTCAAACAGGCTGTAAAAAATGGCTGGCGGGTGTATGCCTGCTGTCGCCATCCTGGTGGTGCAGACGCACTGATTAACGTCGCTTCGCTGACACCTGGACAGGTAAGCATTCACGTACTGGATATTGCGGAAACAGCCCAGATCCAGGCACTGGCCTACGAATTGCGCAATACGCCGCTAGACTGGTTAATCAATAATGCAGGGGTATACGGTTCTATGCATCATCAGTTTGGTAAAACAGATGATCATGACTGGCTAAAGAGCTTTCAGATTAATACGATCGGGCCGATGAAAATGGCAGAAGCTTTTGTCAATAATCTTGAAGCCGCAACAGAAAAAAAGATTGTCACACTAAGCAGCAAGATGGCGAGCATGGCTGATAATAGATCGGGCGGCAGTTACATTTACCGTTCGACAAAAGCGGCGCTGAATGCGGTCATAAAGAGTCTTTCAGTGGATTTGAAAGCCCGGAATATTACCGTTTTAGCTGTGCACCCGGGATGGGTAAAGACGGATATGGGTGGCCCTAATGCTGAAATAGATGCGCAGCAGTCAGTTTCTGCTATTTTTAACATTGTTGAAACAAGCACGCTGCAGGATACGGGTGCGTTTTATGATATTGATGCTACGATTATTCCCTGGTGACTCTTGATTTTTAAGTCAGGCTTTACAGCCGTTTAGAAAAATAAAAAGATGGTTTTAATACTATGGATGTAAGTTTTTTTAGTTATGCTCTTTTATCTGAAATTATTCTCCTGCTCGTGGTATGGGTTATTTTTCTTCACTGGCGTTTATCTAAAAAGAAAAAAGAATTACTGGCTCTCGCTGAGCCCGCTGCGGTCGAAATAGCAGAGGAAATTGATCCTTTCGAAATTTATCTCCAGTTTATTAACCGCGAATTGTCAGAAACCCTGGCTCACTTGAATGATCTTAACGAAAACCAGCCAGACGATCTTGAATCAATCAATATGTATGAATACCGGCTCAAGCACCTGAATGCAGAGCAAAAAGCGATGTTCGAGGCAAAAGGGGATACGGCTCGCTTTTGGCAGTTATACCGTTCGAGCATAGAGTTTGTTTATCATCAGGAAGCTGAGCCCGACGAGTTGTTTTCTGACATTGAAAATGACTTGTCAGGCGCTGGCAAAGCCTCCGCTGAAGCTGTTGATAGCAATGAACAACTGGAGAAATATAAAGTCAACGCAAATGCTTTGATGGAACAAAATGACAGCGTGATCGAGCTTATCAAAAAATACGCTGAAAAGAATGATTCGGCAGAATTGTCACATATGGTCATTCTTTTGGGTTCAGAAAGAGATGAACTTGCCCGCCGTTTAATGTTAATGCAAGAAGAATATAGTCAAATGATGAATGCACCCGTGCGCGTGGATATGTCCGTTAATCAAAACCTGCTTAGTCAGCTGGAGCGTAATCTGCATAATGAAAAAGTCGATATGTCTAAGGTGTTAACCAGACAAAATAGCAGGGTTTCTGAATTAAATGATATTGTGGGTAACCTGTCACTGGAACTTGAAGAAAAAAAACAACTGGTAAAAGAAACCGACTGGGTAACCGCTCAGCTTAAAGAAACAGAGCACGTGGTCATTATTTTAGAAGATGAAAATAATTTTCTACGCCAGCAAATTAAAGAGCTCGTTACACATACGTAATCAATGCGTTTAGAAACTAAAATCATCTCGCTGTCGGCTGGACTCTGCATTATGTTCTCCTTTTATCACAGTTCGCTTTTTTCATCCGAGTTAAATATAAAAGATGAGATAAGACTGCCGATACCAGACAAAAAAAACCACCTGCAACCGGCGATGGAACCACGGCCTTACCAGCGTCATGAGCCTGGTGAATATGTCGATGTGGATTTGCCTGATGAGATTAAGGCTAAGAAATATAAAAAAGTGATCAGCCTTGATAAGGCTGTACCGGAACAAAACACAGCTGACCATGCGACAGAGGGCCGGCCGAATAACAGCAAATATTTTAGTGTTCAGGTTTCGATGTTTAAAAACATAGAAAATGCACAACGGCTGAAGCAGAAACTCTTAAAACAATACTCTCACGTGTTCATCGCCCGCAGAAATAACCTCAAACAGCAGGCCCGCTATGATGTCAGGTTTGGACAATACCTGACCCGGCAGCAAGCCGAGACGGCATTAATGAAATATAATGCGGCATTTAATGCGCAGGCTTTCATTGTCAGCCAATAAGAGACTAAAGATGAGCGGCTATAATAAGATCAAACTGATTTGCTTTGATCTGGATGATACTCTCTGGCCCTGTATGCCAACCATCATCAAAGCAGAAAACCGCCTCTACCAGTGGCTGTGTCTTCACAAGCCGGCTATTACTCGGCGATATAGTTTAGAAGACCTGCGTCTCAAGCGCCTGGCTCTGGCGAGCCAGCGTGCTGACATCAAACACAACCTTACGGAACTGCGCAAAGCCTCTTTAAGAGCACTGTGTGCTGAGTTTAATGATGATTCAGGCTGGGTGGATGACGCGTTTGATGTGTTTTATAAGGCCCGGCAGGAAGTTGAGTTTTATGCAGATGTGGAGCCGGTACTCAGCTGCCTGAAAGAAAAATACCATCTTGCCTCGATCACAAACGGCAATGCGGATATCCACAGAACCTCGCTCGGGCATTTATTTGATTATGCCTTTGCGGCAGAAACGGCCGGTGCGGCTAAACCCGATGCCACCATGTTTATGGCGCTTGTAAAAACGGCTGCTGTGTCGGCCGATGAGGTGCTTTTTATTGGCGACCATCCCGTTGACGATATAGAGGCTTCACGGGCAGCGGGCATGACAAATATTTGGCTCAATCGTCAGGCGATGCAATGGCCTCACGAATCATTCAAGCCGGATCATAGCCTGCAGACTTTATACGAGATCTTGCCACTTCTGGGGCTCGATCGAATTTGAAAAACCGGCGTCCACTTGTTTAAATTTATGGTATATAATGCGGCCATTAAACCAATGTTTCAGCAAATTTTAGGCCATTTTCCAGCAAATGAAGTATAAAACTGACGATTTACGTATTACGGGTATTCAGGAAGTTCTTCCTCCTGAAGAACTGCATAAAGAGTTTCCGGTGTCTGATCAGGCTGCAGAGCTGATTTTTTCTACCCGCAACCAGATTCATCAGATTCTAAACAAAGAGGATGACCGTCTATTAGTGATTATCGGCCCCTGTTCTATACATGACCCGGAAGCCGGCCGTGAATATGCCCGCTTGCTGAAAGAAAAAATCAGCGAATATTCAAAAGACCTCTGCATAGTGATGCGCTTTTACTTTGAAAAGCCGCGCACAACAGTCGGCTGGAAAGGGCTTATCAATGACCCGCATCTGGACAACAGCTTTAAAATCAACGAAGGCCTGAGACTGGGGCGGCATTTATTAATTGACCTGGCTGAAATGGGTGTGCCTGCGGCAACCGAGTTTCTGGATTTGATCAGCCCGCAATACATTGCTGACCTGATTAGCTGGGGCGCAATTGGTGCCCGAACCACCGAAAGTCAGGGTCACCGCGAGCTGGCCTCCGGGCTATCCTGTGCAGTCGGTTTTAAAAACAGCACCAATGGTGGTCTGGGCATTGCTATCGATGCTATTCATGCCGCTTCGCGCCCTCATGTATTCATGTCACTGACTAAACAGGGACATTCGGCGATCTTTTCAACCAAAGGAAACGAAGACTGCCATATCATCTTAAGAGGCGGCAATGGCCAACCAAACTATGATGCAGCCAGCATTAATCACGCGGCAGCCGAGCTGGAGAATAATCACCAGGCGGCCAGGATCATGGTTGACTGCTCGCATGCCAATAGCAATAAAGACTATAAAAAACAGATTGAAGTGTGTCATGATCTCGCCAATCAAATCGCGGCAGGTGATCAGCGTATCTTTGGTTTAATGATCGAGTCGCATCTGGTTGAAGGCCGCCAAAATATCGATGACGAGTGTCTGGTTTATGGCAAAAGCATTACTGATGCCTGTGTCGGCTGGGATGCCAGTGTCGACATGCTCGATGAGTTAGCGTCTGCTGTCAGAGAGCGGCGTAAAAAGAATTTGTAATACCGGCCTTAAAATATTGGCCGCTGACATCGGCCAATAATCCTATTCAATTTTCCTGATTAATTATTTTGATTTGTGTCCGCTCTCAATAAGGTTATAACAGTATTGTCAAATGTTATAGCAGGAGGCAGTCAATGCATTCAGTCAATCTCTATATCAACGAAACGCTCAACGAAAAAATATTTCAGCAAATAAAAACGGATCTCATGTCAGATAGCCATGTTATTAATGTGGCATACCATACGAAAATGCCGCATGACATGCTGGTCGAATATGATGAAACCTTTGTCAAACCATCGTCTATCATCGGTCATATTGAATCACACGGTTTGCATGTAGACATCACGGGCGGCTAATGGCAGACAAAAGGGCAGCAGGCATACTGCCCCTGTCGTTAGATTTATATGAAAGCGATTCTGTTTGACCTTGATGGCGTTTTTTATCAGGGCAATCATGTTATTCGTGATGCGCCTGAAGTCAGTCGCTGGCTTAATGAACAGGCTATTCCTCATTTATTTGTCACCAATACATCGTCAAAACCGCGCGCCGAAATACTCAGCAAACTGAATCGCTTTGGCATAGAAACCGATCTTGAACATCTCTTTACGCCGGCGGTCGCCAGCTTAAAATGGCTTAAAGAGCGCTCACTTACACACCGTGTGGCACTCTATGTGCCTGAGTTAACACAGTCAGAGTTCCGTGCCATTGATAGCTGGAAAAACGATAA
>JAOUKT010000019.1 GCA_029882395.1 Gammaproteobacteria bacterium | reverse complement strand
AACATGAGCATTATGTCGTCTGGTTTTGGTATCGAGTCTTCGACAGTTGGCAATGTCAAAATGCTGAGCTTTGTGCTGAGTGTGACAGCGCTAAGGGCAAAGCGAAAAATGTAGGCTCTGTGCCTGAAAGCCAAAAATGTTCCGCAGAAATTATGGTCCCGACTGAGGGCTTTTTTAAGTATTGAGCCAGGGCAAACCTTTTTAAATAAAGAGATAGCCGGCCTGGCAAGAAGGGTATTTTGAAAAGCCGTGCAGAATCGAAAAGTTGTTTGTTATGGCTTTAATGCCTCTTCGCTTTGTGGTTTGATTATAAGCGAATAAAGTTTTTTTCAAAATCGCTGTTGATGTCATTAAATAGTAGTGTCGTGTCCGTATCCTGTCCCTTATCAGCGTTATCAGATGTCTAAAAAAACTTAAAACAGGGCTTCTACACAAAATGCTGACCATGTCTTGTTTGACAGTCTGTCCGCGCGCCAATGTTCGAACTGCTGTTGCTAGCAATACAATAACAAATAATGTGCTGGTGCCAGTAGTGCATGATTTTTTATAATGTTTTCATTCACAACTGACTGGTTAGCAAAATCTTATGAACTTGTCATTTGTTAAATAATAAATGACTTTCGATAGCTCGGGTGACAGGGTCTAATGTTTTGATAGTTTTTCAAAACCTGTTTTAGCTCGTCAACTGAAATATATATTGCTTTTCAGCAACTCGCCTACTATATATTTGTGGATAAAAAAATATAAAATCAAGGGGAGTTATAATGAAAGTTGTTCATCTTTGTCAGATTGTCATTCGTTATTTTTCATGGATTACACTGTTGTTTTTATCATTTGTCCCTCAGCTGTCCGCTTCTGAAAAATCATATTCTTTATTTGAGTCCGGGCAAGTTCGGCCTCTGGCATTATCACCTCAGCGGGATAAATTATATGCTGTGAACACGCCGGACAATACCCTGGAAATATTTAATGTGACTGACCAGGGTTTGCAGCATCATCTGTCAATTCCTGTGGGTATGGAACCGGTTGCTGTGGCAATAGCAAATCCGTCCGAGGCCTGGGTGGTCAATCACTTATCCGATAGTGTCAGTATTGTTAGCCTCGAGTCCGGTAAAGAAAGGGTTATAAAAACTTTATTGGTCGGTGATGAGCCAAGAGATATAGTATTTGCCGGTAAAGATGCAAACAGGGCATTTATTACCACGGCTCACAGAGGACAAAACGCCCCTTATGATCCGCAATTTTCTACACCGGGCATAGGTCGTGCAGATGTCTGGGTTTTTGACCGGGAAAATCTCGGTGATGGCCTGCAAGCCGAACCGCTTACCATTATAAGCCTGTTTACGGATACCCCCAGAGCACTTGCTGTTTCTGCAGATAAAAAACACGTTTACGCAGCCGGTTTCAAAACCGGTACGCAAACCACAACGGTGTGGCATAGCATAGTAACTGCCAACGGTGGTGCACCAGAACCGACGACTAATTATCTAAACGAAGAGCAGCCAGCGTCGGGTTTAATCGTTAAGTTTGACGGCCAGCATTGGCTAGATGAGAGCGGGCGACAGTGGGATGATGCCGTGAAGTTTTCTTTACCGGACAAAGATGTTTTTGTTATTAATGCAATGAGCAACCCGCCGGCAATAAAATCGGAAAGTGGCGCTTCGATCAGTCATGTCGGTTCTGTGCTTTTTAATATGATTGTCAACCCGGTGAACAATAAAGTATATGTAACAAACCTGGATTCGAGTAACCAAAAACGATTCGAGGGCCATGGCAATTTTGCCGGACAGACACTCAGGGGAGCGTTTGTTAAAAACAGAATTTCAGTCATTAATGGCTCAGAGATTAAGCACCGCCATTTAAATAAACACATTGACTATACTCAATGCTGTGCTGCAATTCCAAATGATGAAAATAAACTAAGCCTGTCAACGCCTATGGGTATGGCGATCAGTGAAGATGGTAAGACGCTGTATGTGGCCGCTTTTGGCTCCGCTAAAGTCGCTGTTTATGATACCAAAAAACTTGAAGATGACAGTTTTTATCCGTCACTGCACAATCAGATTAATATTAGCGGTGGCGGTGCCAGCGGGCTGGTGCTGGATGAGGCGCGTAAACGGCTTTATGTGTTAACACGCTTTGACAATTCAATCTCGGTGATCGATACAACATCGAAAAAAGAAATCAGACACCTGGCCATGTATAACCCGGAGCCCGATAGTGTGACGCAAGGCCGGCCTTTGTTATATAACGCGGCGCATACATCCAGTCGTGGTGATTCATCTTGTGCCAGTTGCCATATCTTTGGCGATATGGACCAGCTTGCCTGGGATTTAGGCGATCCTGATGAAGACAGTTTTCCGATGTTAGGCAAGTTTCGCAATACGGCAGAAATACTTGGCGTGAACATTAAACACGAATTTTCGCCGATGAAGGGACCAATGACGACACAAAGTCTGCGCGGCATGGCAAATCACGGGCCGATGCATTGGCGTGGTGATCGCACTAATGCCGGTGTTGATAATAATACACAGCCTGATAGCGGTCAGTTTGATGAGCAATCTGCTTTTAAGAAATTCAACCCGGCATTTGTTGGACTGATTGGCAGAAACGAGGCGCTGAGTAATGAAGACATGAATGCCTTCACACAGTTTATCCTGCAACTGATGTATCCGCCCAATCCGGTACGTAATCTCGATAATAGCTTAACCGCTGGCCAGCAAGAAGCATTTGAGCGGTTCATGGGACCAAAGACAGATACAAACTTCGGTTGTGCCGAATGTCATCAGCTTGACCGTCAAGCGAATGCTGAATACGGTGTAGCCAAGCCCGGCTTTTTTGGTACAGACGGTTTCTATTCTTTAACACGGTTATCAAAACAGGGTTTGAAAGTACCCCATCTTCGAAATATTTATCAAAAAATTGGCATGTTCGGTTTTCCAAATATCCCGCAATTAATTCCTGATGTGCCGGGTCAGGAAAATCAACATATGGGCGATCAGATTAAAGGCTTTGGACTGCAGCATGATGGCAGCCGGGGAACGGTGTTCTTACAGCAAAGCGGTCGTGGTTTTATTTTTCGTGAGCCCGGGCAAAACGGACCTAAAGATCCGGGTAACGCCGGCGGTTATGATCCTGACAGGTCGGTTGGTGATATCCAGCGGAAAAATATGGAGTCATTAATGCTGGCGTTTGATAGCAATTTGTTTCCTGTTGTCGGCCAGCAAGTGACAGTAAATGCAGCCAATTATGATTCTGTAGCAGCTCGAATTGACCTGCTAATGCAGCAGGCTGAGTTGCAGCGTTGTGATTTGGTAGTGCGACAAAGCATTAATAGAGGCTATTTATACAGAGGGGCCGGAAAATATCAAAGCAGTCTGGTGGCAGATAGCAGTATTACTGATAGTCAGTTACGCGCGCTGGCCAAAAAGCTGGATGGAGAGCTAACCTTTACCTGCGTGCCACCGGGTTCCGGGCAGCGTATTGCGCTAGACAGAGATGAAGACGGTGTTTACAACCTGGATGAAGTCGCAGCGGGTACAAAGCCGAATGACGCAACAAGTTTTCCAGGCCAGCTGTAATTATTGATTGTTTACACATTAATCGTTTTTCACCCACGGCCTGTAAAAAAGTATCTTTACAGGCTGTGGCAGAACGCAGTGTTAACTGTTTTGTGAAAGCCGCTCAGGTTACATCAGCTTACCGGCAGTATGATGATGGATTAGACTGCGCCGGTCTGAAGCGTTAAGTCATATCAATAAAACGCAACGATATTTCCATATCAATTCATAACATCCCAGCCTCATGCTGAAGTGGCGTGATTGTGGCTTAGATGCGCTATACATTTAAAGCTCTTCGTCTATACTTTAGGTTGCTCTTGTTGGCATCAAAAACGTTAACACAATTGAAACAATTAACTTAATCAGAGTAGGGAGATAGCCGTGAAACAGTCTATTGTCAGTCGTAACTTCCGGTTTTTAATATTTTACAGTCTGACCGGCATCATCTTGTCAATTGCCAGTGCACAAGCCGCTACACAATTGACGTTAAACTCCGGTACGGCAGAGCCCTTTATAACTAAAGAAGGCGGCGGGTTTTATGGAGAGATCGTAAAAGAGCTGTTTTCGCGGCTGGAAATAGACGCAAAGGTTATACGCCTGCCTTCCAGTCGCTCTGTTATTAATGCCAATCAGGGTATCGATGCGGGAGTCATCGCGCGGACAAAAGGTTTTGAAAAAAAATACAAAAACCTGATCAGGGTACCGGGATCAATTGTCAGTTTTAAGTTTGTTGCTTATAGCCTTGACAAAAAAATTGATGTTACTGACTGGGATAGTTTCAAACCGTATTCGGTTGGTATGATACGAGGCTGGCGTATATACGAAAAGAATGTGGTCAATGCAAAAAAAATCACAATGGTTACAGGCCCTGAACAGTTGTTCAAGCTGTTGATGAACGGGCGAAGTGATCTCATACTGTTTGAGTATTATCGGGGCAGCTGGTGGAATAAGCATTTAAATGCGAAAGCGCATTTAATCGGCTCTCCTATCGCAGAAAAAGAAATGTTTCTATATATGAATAAAAAACACGCGGCATTAATTCCGCAACTGGCAAAGGCACTTGAAGACATGAAAAAGGACGGCACATATCAGCGTATCAAGGACCAGACTTTGACCAGATTTTTGAAGTAGCGTAACGCCGGGATTTAATGTAATGCGAAACAGCGCAAAACGAAGCAGAACATCCAGCAGATTGATTCTGTATATAATCTTGTTTAGTTCGTTAATAACAGTGTTTACAACGGCAGGCCAACTCTATTTTGAATATACAGAGGACGTGAATACACTTAATAACAACATTGATAATGTGAAAACAGGGTATCGTGAGGGCATCACCAATGCGGTCTGGCTTGATGACAAAAAACAGTTAAGTGCGATACTAAGTGGCGTCAATGCATGGCCGGATATAAACTATGTCGAGGTACGTATTGGCTCCGATGTGTACGCGTCCAGTGGTAAAAAAATGACGCAGGATATTATAAAAAGCTCTTTTTTATTGCACTATGAATATGATAATAAACTGTTGGCAATAGGTGAGACGGTGGTCGAAGCTAATCTGGCGGCGATATATGGACACCTTGTTAACAGGCTCTGGGTTTTGCTGGGTTCAAATGCGATTAAGACGTTTTTCGTTGCGTTGTTTATGTATTTTTTGTTTGACAGACTGGTCTTTCGCAGGCTTGGCCAGATCTTTGAGTTTGCCCGCCATCACGATATTCAAAACCTCACCAGCCGGATCGATGTCGATAAAATACGTGGTCACAAGACTGATGATGAAATATCTCTGATTGCAAACGCATTAAATGAGATGCAGGAACACTTGTCAGCATCGCTGAACGAGTTACTGAGCGTGAAAACAACGCTGGATCTTTCACCTGATACTATTCTTATGTGTTACCCGGGTAGCTATCAGTTTTTTTATGCGAACACAGGCGCTGTTAAGTTACTCGGGTATTCAGCTGAAGAATTACTTGAAATGACGCCTCTTGATATTTGCCCGGACCTGAATGTAGCAAGTTTTAACCGCTTGTTAAGTTTAGAAAGTGAAGATACAGAAAAAGCGATTCGATTTGAAAGCCGGTTTGTCGATAAAAACGGTGGTTTTATTCCCGTACAACTCATTCTTCAGTATCTGGATCCTCAGGATGAAGCGTACCGCTTTGTATTTATTGCGCGCGATATATCAGAAAGGAAAAAAAATGAGCTGATGCTGTTGAAGTCGCTAGAGGATGCGAATGCGGCAAATGAAGCGAAGTCGAAATTTATGATGTCAATGAGTCATGAATTACGAACACCGCTCAATGCTATTATCGGCTTTTCACAGTTACTTGAGTTTGATGCTTATTCACTAACCCCGGACCAGAATATGGCGGTTAAGGATATTCATCACGGCGGCAAGCATCTGTTAAAACTGGTTGACGATATTCTCGACCTGTCAAAAGTAGAATCAGATAATATTGCTCTGTCGTTTGATGTGATGGATCCGGTGAGTCTGATACACGAGTGTGTTAAGAGTGTTGCCACTATGGCTGAAATGAAAGCTATACGGTTAGATAACGAAATTGTCGATGTGCTGCTGCCTAAAATTAAAATAGACAAAACCCGCTTTAAACAAATACTGATTAATCTTTTAAGCAATGCAATAAAATATAATGAAAAAGAAGGCGTGGTCAAACTGTCGTACGAATTGCGAGAGAATGCGCTTATACGCTTTAAAATATCAGATACAGGTTACGGCATTAAGCTGGCGCAGCAGTCGAATGTTTTCACCGCATTTAATCGCCTTGGTCATGAAGGCAGCGAAATAGACGGCACAGGTATCGGTCTTAATTTAACAAAAAGACTGGTTGAGTTGATGGGCGGGGTGATAGGCTTTGAAAGCACTGAAGGCAAGGGCTCTGAGTTCTGGATTGATTTCTTTTACCAGTAAAATGATCTGCTGTGCTTTTCTGGTTGAACACTGATCAAATAAATACATATGTACTAAGCGTCACCATGACCAGCTTATGCAAGCAAAAATCCGTGCAGGTTTTTTTGCAGGCTAGCAATCTAATCTGTTTGCAAGTTTGTTTTGATTTTGAAAATGCCTTTCATAGCATGCCTTTGGTCTTTTTATTTCGCCTGTCTATCTATCGGGTATGTATAAAAAAAAGCACAGAGGTGAATATATTGTTTTGATGAATTTAATCTGGCTGTATCAACAGCAAGGATCGCTTATGAATAAAATAATAGCCGTATTTTTCCTTTTTAGTCTGGTCTCGGCGTCACATGCGGCGGCACTGATCGGTTTCAAATATTCAACCATTCCCTATCTGGGTGCGCCGGATTCGGCCGGTGCGGGGGCATCTTCTCCAATTGCCAGTGGTTATACCTTGTTATTGCCAGAAGTAGGAAAGATAAGGCCGGAGGTTGTTAATGAAACAATTACTGGTTTAACAGGCGCGGGCGTGGTGGTTTCTAAAACGGGAATGGCCTTTCGGTATGAGATTGCAAGAGACCTTGCGTTTGCGATTGGCATGGGATCTATCACCACAGTTGGTCAGTATGCGGATCTTGGTGTGAGTTACAGTGCCTTTAAAGAAAAAGCAAAATTTGGAAGCTCTTCGCTGGAGGTTGAATTGCGCGGTACGTCTACTCCAGATGTCGGTGGCTTGAGCAGCAGCTCTTCCCAGCTGCTTTTATCAGCGCAGTTTTCATTTTAGTCCGTCGTTTAAATGAGCGCATCATTTATTAAAGCCGGGTTTACTGCTGGTGCAGAGCCCGGCTGATCGCTGCTTTTATCTTTTATACCAGCGTGTTCTTAAAATGTTTAAGACTTTATCTGAATAGACCCTGCGACCGCTGCTGCCATTGTAACGGGCGAGCGCTTTTACCAGGTCGCCTTTTTCCTTTTCCAGATAATATTTAAGAATGGTGCAGCCCATTCTTAAATTGGTTTTTAAGTCGATGAGGTTGTCGTCGGGGTGGCCGATTTCTTTGAGCCAGAATGGCATGACCTGCATTAAACCCTGGGCGCCGGCATGTGATATTGCAAAGCGATCAAATCCGCTTTCGATGTGAATCACTGCGAGTACCAGTTCCGGGTGTAGCTCAGAGCGTCTGGCCTCATGGTGAACAGTTTTCAGTAGTTCGATACGTTGCTTTTCTGAGGGTAAATATTTTTTCAAACGTTCTGACATATCAACCAGCCAGACCTCGGCATCAAAACGGTCTTTAAAGCTGTCAGAGCTCTCTATGGCTTGTTGTAATAACAAACGCAATTGAGACTGGTCATTGTCTGAGGCTGCTGCGTTACTAATAAATAATAAACACGACAGTGCCAGTACAGCGACATTTAGTGCGTTATTTTTGTTGTTGCTTGATGAAATCAAGAACAGTATCCAGTGCGATTTCCTGCTTGTCGTCATCACGACGGCCTTTGTACTCAATCATGCCGGACTCAAGTCCGCGGTCTCCGACAACCAGCCGATGTGGGATACCAATTAATTCAAGGTCTGCCAGCATGCCGCCTAAGCGTGCTTTGCTGTCATAATAAAGCACATCAAAACCGGCCGCTGTCAGTTCGGCATAGAGTTTTTCACATGTCTGTTGCAGCGCTTCTGATTTTTGTAAATTTATCGGTGCGATGGCAATATCAAAAGGTGCTAATGAGGGTGGCCAGATGATGCCATTTTCATCATTGTTTTGCTCAATCGCAGATGCCACAACACGGGAAACACCAATGCCATAACAACCCATGGTCATAATCTGTTGTTTGCCGTTCTGATCTAGTACCGTGGCGTTTAATGCCGCGCTGTATTTTTGTCCGAGCTTAAAGATATGGCCTACTTCTATGCCGCGCACGATAGACAGGGTGCCCTTACCATCCGGGCTTGCATCTCCTGTGACAACATTGCGAATGTCGGCGGTTTCCGGCTCTGCCAGATCACGTCCCCAGTTAACGCCGGTCAGGTGCTGGTCATCGTTATTAGCGCCACAGACAAAATCGCTGACGGCGGCGGCAGCATGGTCAACAATGATAGTGATATCCAAACCGACAGGGCCAATTGAGCCGGGTTTACAGCCGGCAATCTTTTCAGCCACTTCTTCACTGACTAAGGTAAACGGTGTGGCCACCTGGCTTAGATGTTCTGCCTTGATTTCATTGATGTCATGATCACCCCGCAAAACCAGAGCAACAACCTGATTCTCCTCTGCGCCGTTGACCAGCAATGTCTTGATGCATTGTGAGGCATCGATATTTAAAAAGCGGCTGATCTCAGCAATGCTTTTTTGTGCCGGCGTGTCGACCGTTTGCATAGCGGCGCTGGCGGCCGCTCGCGGCGTAGCGGGTGCTATTGCTTCGGCTTTTTCTATATTGGCGGCATAATCGCTTTGATCGGATACGGCAATGGCATCTTCACCGGAATCGGCCAGCACATGAAATTCATGCGAGCTACTGCCGCCGATAGAGCCTGAGTCAGCCTGTACGGGGCGAAAGTTTAGACCCAGGCGTTGAAAAATTCGCTGGTAGGTTTCATACATGTGGTCATAAGTCTGATCCAGGCAGCTTTGTTCGGCATGAAAAGAATAGGCGTCTTTCATTAAAAACTCACGGGCGCGCATCACACCAAAACGGGGGCGCCGCTCGTCACGGAATTTAGTCTGGATCTGATAATAGGTAATGGGCAGCTGTTTGTAGCTGCTTAACTCACGGCGAGCCAGGTCAGTGATGATTTCTTCATGCGTAGGCCCAAAACAAAATTCTCTGCCGTGGCGGTCATTCATGCGCAGTAATTCAGCGCCATATTGCTCCCAGCGTGCCGATTCCTGCCAGAGTTCAGCTGGCTGTACGGCAGGCATCAGGACTTCAAGGCCGTGGCTGCGATCCATCTCTTCGCGCACAATGTTTTCAACTTTTCTTAAGACTTTTAAACCCAGTGGTAACCAGGTATAGAGGCCGGATGCCAGACGACGAATCAGGCCTGCTCTGAGCATGAGCTGGTGAGAAATGATTTCAGCATCAGCCGGGGTTTCTTTGAGGGTAGAAAGTGGAAAGTTTGATATGCGCATAATGTCTCGGTGTTATTCAGTGGCCAACAGATGACCGCCAGGCCTCGTGGAAAGCTGAATTTTAGTATGAATAATAGCGCGTATTGTATGAGCTGAGCTGACACAGGTACAGCAAAAACAGGCCAGCAGATGGTTTGTAATTTAAAAAGTGCTTTTATTCCAGCCAAACAGACTGCGTTCAGGAGACTTAAACTCTATATAGGTTCTGGCGGCCGGAATATTGAGATGAGACGACAGATAGCCACAGATTTTTTCCGAAAAGCCGGCTGTTTGCTGCTGGTTCAGACCTAAGCTGGTCAGGCTGCACAGGGCAGCGGGCTGGTGGCTGCCGGCAAAGATTAATTTTTGCTGGTCATTAATCTGGATCATTACATAACTTTCTGGTTTGCCCAGCATGTCAGCGCAGAGTTGGGATAACTCGTGTAAAACAGCATCATGCTCTATCTTAATATTGGTGTTTATGACGAATACAGGCATCTGTTGCTCATTATTTGCAGTGTTTGCTGATCATTTCTTGCATGGTTTTTTGCCGCTTATTACGGCTTTCGTCGGTCATAACAGCACTACTGCCATCGGCTTGTTTGACGCGCAAGCGCCCGCCTTTATCCAGTGTTGCGATGTCGTTGCGGGCATTTTTGCAGAGACTGTCGTGTTGTTGTTTTGAATAAGGGTCTTTTTTATCTGTAGCCGCTGCCGTCTTTTTTTCTTTACTGCCAGAGGCCTGAGTTTCTGCTTTAGGTTTTGCTGCTGGCGGAGTGCTGTAGTGGGTGCTGACGCCCATTCTTTTGGCTGAGGAGCCGCTGGGTGGCGCTGAGCCATAATGAACCTGGCCATGTTCGTCTGTCCATTTATAGATGGCTGCCAGGCTGAAAGAGCTCATCAGCATTAAGAGTATGGCGGCCGATGTAAGTATGCGGGTACTGATCATTGCGTAACCTGTTTTTTGACAATGCATTGATTTTAGTGGAGACCTCAATGGAATGCGATAATTATTGCGGTGATAAAGCTCTGTAATGATGAGAACTCGGTCTATACTCAGCAAAAGCTTGAAATTATATAGAATTAGTATATTATTAAATGCTAATATAGTTTAAATTAGGAGAAATCATCGTGTTCAGGAATTATCTCGGCTTTGTCTTTTTTATTGTAACAAGTAGTTTGTCTCTGTCCGCCACGGCGCAAGATCTGGCTACCACCACGGTTGAAGCAGAGCCATTTAAACAGATGGTCTATCTGGATGGTATTGTTGAGGCGGTACAACAAGCCACTTTGTTTGCACAAACCTCGGGCCGGGTGATTAAACTTGGCTACGATGTCGATGATTTTGTTAAAAAAGGCAGTGTCATCGCACGCTTGAGAAATACTGAACAGAAAGCCCGCTTTAATCAGGCAAAGGCCGGCCGTGATGCTGCTAAAGCCGAGGCGCAAAAAGCCAGGCTTGAATATAAACGTGTCAGCGGGTTGTTTGCCAAGAAGCTGGTATCAGCTTCTCTAAAGGACAAAGCTGAGGCGGCATTGAAATCAGCGGAGGCGGCATTAAACGGTGCTAATGCGCGATTTGATGAAGCCCAGGAACAGCTCGACCATACTGTGATCAGAGCCCCTTTCAGCGGCACCTTGACCAAACGTCATATTGAGCTGGGTGAAACCTTGCAGATGGGTCAGCCTGTCGTCAGCGGTGTGTCTGAACAAAATGCTCTGCGGTTTAATGTTCAGATCCCACAACGATTGATTGAAACGGCGCGAAAATTGGCCAGTGTTGATGTTATTTTGCATGACGGCCGACATATCACCGCGGATCAAATCACGGTCTTCCCCACGGCGGATTCGAAAACACATAGCTTTCAGCTCAGGGCGCAGGTGTTTTCAGATCAGTATCGCTTGTATCCGGGTATGTTTGTAAAAATTGGCCTGGAAACGGGTTTAAAATCACAGCTTTCGGTACCTGCCAGCAGTGTGATACATCGCAGTGAACTGAATGCGGTCTATGTGTTAGACAATGGCCGGGTGCTTTTACGGCAGGTTCGTCTGGGGCCGGCTCTTAATGGTCGCCAGGTTATTCTTAGCGGTCTGCAAGTCGGAGAAAAAATTGTGACTCTGCCTAATCAAGCTGCTATTGCCATTAAGGCTCAATTGCAGGGAGAATGATGATGGCTCTGGGAATTTCAGGACAAATTGCTAAAAAGTTTTTACAGACAGAAATCACACCGTTATTAGCGCTGGTTGGCTTCTTATTGGGTGTCTTTGCGGTCATTATTACGCCGCGTGAAGAAGAACCGCAAATCGATGTAACCTTTGCCAATGTATTCATTCCTTTCCCCGGTGCAACGGCGACTGAAGTCGAAAGTCTGGTCAGCACGCCGGCCGAGCAGGTCCTAGCTGAAATCAGCGGCTTAGAGCACATATATTCGGTATCCCGTCCGGGTATGTCGGTACTTACGGTGCAATATAAAGTGGGTGAGGATCGCTCTCAGGCTATTGTCAGGCTTTATAACAAGATTTTCTCTAACCAGGACTGGTTGCCTCAGAACCTGGGTGTAGGCCAGCCTATCATTAAACCCAAAGGCATTGATGATGTGCCCATTGTCAGTGTCACGCTGTGGACAGAAGATGAAACGAAAGGCGCGTATGATTTAACTCAGGTCGCGCATTCGATTGAAGCTGAAATCAAACGTGTGGTTGATACCCGCAATGTGTATACGATTGGGGCGACTGAACGCGTGGTTCATGTCTTGATTGATCCGCAGCGTTTAGCCGCTTACGATATTTCAATCGATGATTTAAGAATGTCATTAATGGCCTCTAATCAGTCTTACGATGCCGGCTTTGTGGTCAATAATAACCAGGAAATTGCGGTAACAGCCGGACAGTTTCTGGTCAATGACAGCGAAGTATCGAATCTGATTATTGGTTTGAAAAATAACAAGCCGGTCTATTTGAGTGATGTTGCCACGGTCCGTTTTGGTGCCGATCAGCCGCAAGCGTATGTTTCTATGGGAACAGGCATGGGCGCTGCCAGCATAGGCATTGAATCCAAAGGTGATTTTCCTGCGGTGACGATCGCCGTATCAAAAAAGCCCGGCTCTAATGCGGTGCAGATTGCTGAAAATGTGACTAAACGCATGCAGCAGCTTCAGGGAACGTTTATTCCCGACGAAGTGAAGTATGCGGTGACACGTGATTATGGCAAGACAGCAGATGCCAAAGCCAAAAAGTTAATTGGCAAATTGTTTTTTGCAACCGCGATTGTTGTTTTATTAATCTGGTGGTTCTTGGGCTTCCGTGAAGCCATTATTGTTGGCGTTGCAATTGCGATTACTCTGGCGATTACTTTGTTTGCATCATGGGCATGGGGCTTTACTTTAAACCGGGTCTCATTGTTTGCGCTGATATTTTCTATCGGTATCCTGGTTGATGATGCCATTGTGGTGGTGGAAAATATCCACCGCCACATGACAGACAAAGGGGTTGATCTGGTTAAAGCCATTCCTTTGGCGGTTGATGAAGTCGGTGGTCCGACCATTCTGGCAACGTTTACCGTTATCGCGGCTTTATTACCGATGGCCTTTGTAAGCGGGCTGATGGGGCCGTATATGAGCCCGATCCCTATCAATGCCAGTATGGGTATGCTGATTTCATTAGCGGTGGCTTTTATTATCACGCCCTGGCTGGCGCTTAAATTATTAAAAACCGATAATATTCATCATGATGAAGCCGACTCCGATGATAAGTCGCATGCGTTCTTTAGCAAGGTGATGAGTCCGTTTATTTATGGTGAAAAACAAAAACGTAATCGCTGGTATCTGACATTTGGCGTGGTCTTCATGATTTTGGCTTCAGTTTCTCTGGCGCTGACAAAAGACGTGGTATTGAAGATGTTGCCTTTTGATAACAAGTCAGAGTTTCAGATTGTGGTGGATACACCAGAAGGCACGAGTCTTGAGCACACCAAACGTGTGCTTGATGAACTGGCCGTGTATTTGAAAACAGTGCCAGAGATTAGTGATTATCAAATCTATGCCGGTACGGCAGCGCCGATAAACTTTAATGGCCTGGTCAGACAGTATTATTTGCGCAGCGGTGCGAATGTCGGTGATATTCAGGTTAACTTGCTGGGCAAACACCTTCGAGAACGTAAAAGTCATCAGGTGGCATCCTCTTTACGTCAGCCACTAAAAGAGATTGGCCAGAAACTAAACGCCAATGTCAAAGTGGTCGAAGTGCCGCCGGGCCCACCGGTGATGTCGCCTTTGGTGGCAGAAGTCTATGGCCCTGACTACAAAGGCCAGATCGAACAGGCTAAAGCTATTCGCGCGGTGTTTGAAAATACACCGGATATTGTCGATACGGATGACAGCGTGGAATACCCGGCTAAACGTTATATCGTTAAAGTCGATCGTAACCTGGCCGCGCTAATGGGTGTCAGCCAGCAGGTAATATCAAATACCCTGAGTACATTGCTGCGGGGTGAGGATATGGGCTTTTTACACTCAGATAGTGCCAAGTATGCTGTGCCGATTCGGGTTGAGTTACCGGCGGCAGACAAGTCATCAATCGAAAGCTTGCTGAGCGTGAAGGTGCGCAGCAACAATGGCGCATTAATTCCACTGATGGATATGGTGACAGTGCTTGAGTCAACACGGCAATACAGTATTTATCATAAAAACCTGTTACCCGTGGTCTATGTGACAGCCGATATGGCCGGCGAGCTGGACAGTCCACTGTACGGCATGTTTGATATTATGGCGGGCATTAAGGTTGAAAATTTCTTTATTAATCAGCCCGAAGACCCGTATGAGTTCAGTTTAAAGTGGGACGGAGAATGGACGGTAACATATGAAACCTTCCGTGATATGGGAATTGCCTACTCTGTTGGGTTGCTGATGATCTACTTGCTGGTTGTTGCACAGTTTCGCTCTTATCTGGTGCCACTGATTATTATGGCGCCAATACCGCTGACCATAATTGGTGTAATGCCAGGTCATGCGTTGCTGGGGGCTAAATACACGGCGACATCAATGATTGGTATGATCGCGCTGGCCGGTATTATTGTACGAAATTCAATCTTGCTGGTTGATTTTATCAATGAACAATTGAAAGACGGCATTGAATTCCAGAAAGCCGTGATCCTGGCTTCCGCTGTACGCGCCAAACCGATCATTTTGACCGGTGTGGCCGCTATGATGGGTGCAATGTTTATCCTGGATGACCCGATTTTCAGTGGTCTCGCGGTTTCGTTGATTTTTGGTATCTTGATATCGACTATGCTGACACTGGTGGTCATACCGGTTATGTATTACAGCCTGATGAAAGACAGACAAATCTAGACGGCTTACCCAATTTTCAGGTAAAAAAAAAGAGCCTCAAATGAGGCTCTTTTTGTGATCGTCTGTTTTCTTCCGAATCACCATGGGGTATAGTTGGATAAGTTAAGTTTATGGCTTTTTACTGTGCTGGTCAGCGACAGTCAAATCTTAGGAATGGAGTTTTGCATGGGTCATTATAGATTTGTGTAAACATCTCAAAATAAAAAATTAATAGAGAGCAGGACGTATGTCTGATAGACGATTAAAGGTATTCTACACCGTGGCGCGCCTGTTAAATTTCACCAAGGCGGCTGAAACCTTACACATGACACAACCGGCTGTCACGTTTCAAATTCGACAGTTAGAAGAGCAGTTTAATACTCGCTTGTTTGACCGCACCCATAACCGTGTGAGTTTAACCGAGGCCGGTATAAAAGTTTATTCTTATACCGGGAAGATATTTGAAATATATGAAAAAATGGAAGATGCCGTTCGCGAAATGACAGGCGATGTCAGTGGCGTCGTCAATCTGGGGGCAAGTACAACCATCGCTGAATACATGCTGCCGGCCTTGCTGGGTGATTTTAAAACCAGTTTTCCAGAAGTAAACATTCGACTTAAGGTATCGAATACTGAAGGCGTGGTTTCCATGATTGAGAATAATGAAATCGATCTGGGCATTGTTGAAGCCTCGGTGAACAATAAGAACCTTGATGTAGAAATATGCCGGCGCGATGAACTGGTGGTGATTGTGCCGCCTAATCATGAACTGGCAGACAAGAAAAACATGTCGGCAGAAGAGCTGATGAGATATCCCTTCATTTGCCGTGAAAAAGGTTCGGGTACGCGTGAGGTTATCGAGGCTTATATAGAGGAGTTTCATAATAATCATGAAATTGATTTATGTATGGAACTGGGTAGCCCCGAAGCCATTAAAGGCGCTGTTGAAGCCGGCATGGGTCTGTCTGTCATGTCTCTGGTTACCATCTCTAAAGAACTTAAATTAGGTACACTGGTGGCGATTCCACTGGAGCCGCCGCTGGAAAGGCCTTTCTCGTTTGTTCGGCAGCGCAACAAGTTCCGTGCACACGTGATGGAAGATATGCTTGAGTTCGCGCAAAATTATTGCCGCACACATCAAAATTAAAGTTTTGAGTTATTTATCCTTGTGAATATTGTTGAGAATAAAAAATCGAAAACAATAACAGATATCTATGAAGCATTACCGTCAGACTCGCGCAAGAGCCTGATGGACTTTGCAGAATATTTGTTTCAACGTGATGCTGTTGATGAGCCGGCATTGCAGCAGAAACTGGATATCTCAAGACCAGAAACGGAATCGGTCGTTGCAGCCCTTAAACGGCTTAATAAAACATACCCGATGATTGAGAGAAAACTCATATTTCATGAAGCCTCATCATTAATGACAGACCACATTATGCAAGGTCGTGATGTAGTCGAGGTGATTGATGAATTAGAGCGTTTGTTTGATCAGCATTATCAGGATGTTTTGCTGATGACGAAAGATAGTGAGTCTTAATTGAGGCTCTGATGCAGAGGCTCAAATCCACATCCCTTATCAAATAAAGAAAACATAATGATCAATATTCTTAAATCCTGGTATGAAAGACACTTTTCTGATCCTCAGGTTATTATTCTCGCCTTGCTGCTTTTACTGTTTGCATTTATCTCCTTAACCTTTGGCCATATATTGGCCCCGGTGATTGCTGCTATTGTTATTTCTTATGTGCTCGAAGGCGCGGTTGGAAAATTACAAAAACTGGGTCTGCCCAGAATGTTGTCAGTGATTGCTGTTTTTGTGATTTTTATTTTTGCGATACTGCTGTTGTCATTAGGCATGTTGCCATTAATTGTGAACCAGCTGATCCAGCTGGTTAAAGAATTTCCAAATATGATTGGTGCCGGGCAAAAACTATTAATGGAATTGCCGCAGCAATACCCTCTGATATCTGAGCAGCAGATTGCAGAAGTGATGAGTTTTATTAGTACAGAGATTGCATCAATTGGGCAACAGATATTATCGATGTCCCTGTCATCGGTAGTTGATGTCTTTACCTTGCTGGTATATATGGTTGTTGTGCCCTTGTTGATATTTTTCTTTTTACAGGACAAGGAAAATATAATTAACTGGCTGAAGCGTTTTTTGCCAAATGATATGGCGCTTGCTTCCGAAGTGTGGCACGAAGTTGATATAAAAATAGGTAACTATGTACGCGGTAAAATCATAGAGATTGTTGTCGTTGGTTTTGCAACCTATATACCTTTAGCCATTATGGGAATGGATTATGCCGCCTTGCTCAGTTTGCTGGTTGGTTTATCGGTTATCATTCCGTTTGTCGGGGCGGTGGCGGTTAGTATTCCAGTGGTATTGATTGCATTTTTTCAATGGGGCTTTACTGCTGATTTCATAACATTAATTGTCGCTTATAGCATTGTCCAGTTCCTGGATGGCAACCTTTTGGTACCTTTGTTGTTCTCCGAGGTGGTCAATATCCATCCATCAGCCATTATTGTTGCGGTACTGGTATTTGGTGGTTTATGGGGTGTCTGGGGGGTGTTTTTTGCTATTCCTCTGGCGACGCTGGTTCAGGCAGTGATTAATGCCTGGCCGGTCATCACTGAGAGCGACTCAGAGCCACTGGCTTAAGTGGCCATCCGGAGTTAAATCAGTTAAATACTTGCGTACTGCTTCTGTTGTTCTATTATTTAAAAGCGCGGGTTGTTTTGTACCTGCCCAGGGCTAAATAAATAATAAAAATAGATAAATGAGATCTCTGTATGTCTGTGATTAGGGTATCCCATGTTAAAGCCGGCCAGATAATCCTCTCCGATGTCAAAGACAGAAGTGGCAGGGTGTTGCTGCCTGCCGGTTCTGAGTTAACGCATGAAAATATTAAAATCATCAAGTCCTGGGGGGTGGCAGAAGCCGATGTTGATGCCGACCTGCATGAGCCGGCAACGCGTTCTGATTTTCAGTTGGCTGATATCGACTCTAAACAGCTGGAGCACGTTGAAATTGTTTTAGCAAAACGATTCCGTTTTCTCAACAAAAATCACCCGTTTACAGAAGAATTATACCGTTTGTGCCTGCGTCGTGAATTACTCAGTGCGGGACTCATTGATGATTAATAATGCCCGGGATCTGGTGAAAAATCTGGACTCTATTGCGAGTCTGCCGAGTGTCTTTACACGAATAGATAAATTGATCAATGACTCGGGCAGCAATCTGGTGGATATTGCTAATGTCATATCGGAAGACCCCGGGCTTTCTATCCGCCTGCTCAAAATCGCCAACAGCGCCATGTTTAACTTCTCTGCAGAAATTGATTCGATAACCCGGGCGGTTGCCGTCATCGGCACCCGGCAACTGCGTGATCTGGTACTGGCCACACAAGTTATTTCACTTTTTAAACATATTGACAGTTCAATTGTTGATATGCATTCGTTCTGGAAACACAGTATTGCGACAGGAATATTAGCCAGGCTACTGGCCTCATATAGACGAGAGTCGAATATCGAGTACTATTATCTGCTGGGTTTGTTACATGATATCGGCCGGCTGGTGATGTTCGTCGAACAGCCAGCGCTTACGGCAAAAGCAATTTCCCATCGAATAGACAATAATATTACCTTGCATGATGCCGAATTATCTATTTTTGGGTTTGATCACTCAGCAGTCGGTTCAGAATTGATGCACAGCTGGGATCTGTCACGGCCAATGTGTGAGGCAGTTTGTTACCATCACCGGCCATCATTATCACTGAATTATTCAAAAGATGCTGCCATTATTCACGTTGCAGATATCATGGTCAATGCGCTTAATTTTGGCTGCAGTGGCGAGTCAGACATACCGCCACTTGAAGATGCGGCCTGGAAAATGCTGGATTTGTCTCCCTATGTTTTGACCGAAGTCGTTGATCATTTGGATAAACAGTACAATGAGGTCATCAACCTGTTTCTTGATGATGAGTCATGAAGCAAAGCGGCGATAAAGAGCTTGAAAAGCTCAGACAAAGGCTGGAGTTTCTCGAGAAAGTTAATCAGCAATATATCTCAACGCTCGATACACTCAACTCGTTGGGTGATATACACGGTAATGTCAGACAAAAGCGTAGCCCACAACATATATTCTCTTCAACCAGACAATATATCTGTCGCTTAACAAATTTCGATGTCACGGCGTTCTTAATGGTGAATGAAGACAATAACTCATTCGAGATTAAAGACTGCTTGCCGCAAAATTCACAGCATAGCCTGCAATCTCTGATAGACAGCTTGATTGAAAGTGGCGAGTTTGGCTGGGCACTGAATCAAAGCCGAATATGCCAGCCACAGTTAAAGCTTGACGGCAAAACAGTGCTATTGCATGTATTGTCTTCCCGCACCCGCATCAGGGGCATGTTTATAGGTGTACTGGCTGATACTGAGTCTGTGCCGTCAGTCATGACATTAGGGCTGATCTCGGCAATTTTATATAACAGTGCCTACGCCCTGGAAAGCGCGACGCTCTATAAAATGGTGATGAAAGATAATCAGGACCTTGAGCTAATGGTTGTTGATCGGACAAAAGCACTGAATACTGCTCAGATCGAGCTCAAAAAATCAAATGAAGAACTGGAAGGGCGCGTAAAAGAACGAACGGCTGAATTACTATCAGCAAATAAAAAACTACTAGCTGAAGTAGAAAGAAGAAAAGAAATAGAAAACAGTCTGCGTGAAAGTGAAAACAATTTAATTGCGGCTCGTCAATTAGCAGAAAGTGCCAACCATGCAAAATCTGAGTTTTTGTCAAAAATGAGCCACGAGCTGCGCACACCGTTAAATGCAATACTTGGTTTTTCACAGGTCATGGAGCTCAGTGATGAGCTCATGCAGAGTGAAAATGGTTATTATGTTAACGAAATACGCACGGCGGGTGAGCATTTACTGGTGCTGATTAACGAGGTGCTTGATCTGGCAAAAATTGAAGCGGGGAAAATTGATATTAATAGCGAAAATATCAATCTGGCTGACGTGCTGCGAGAGTGTTATGCCCTGATTAAGCCCTTGGCTAAGAAAAAAGGCGTTAAGCTTAAAGAGTTGCCTGATCATCTCGATAATCTATGCCTTTATGCCGACAGGACGCTTGTAAAACAGGTGTTCATTAACCTGCTCTCAAATGCCGTAAAATATAATACTGAGGGGGGCATGGTCGACCTGAAGGTGGACTTTACTGATGAGATGGCAGAAATCCGGGTCATTGATAGCGGGATCGGCATAAAAGAAGACATGCAGCAATATATGTTTCAGCCGTTTAATCGCCTGGGTGTTGAGTCAAGCAAGGTTGAAGGCACCGGCATGGGCCTGGTGATAACCAAGAATCTGCTTTTGTTAATGGGCGGGCAGATTGACTTTAAGAGCAAATTTGGTCACGGTACTGAGTTTTGCATCAGGCTACCTCCGGGCTTTGAGTCATTTAGCCCGACCAAGAATAAGGTCAGTAACGCGCCAGATCGAATTTTGGCCATTAAAGGCTTTTCGGTTTTATATATTGAAAATGATGCACCGAATATACGCTTAATGGAATCGATACTGTCAAAATGGCCGCAGATTACACTGACATCGGCGCTATCAGCCGAATCAGGTATCGAACTGGCGCGAGAAATGATACCGGATGTGATCATTATGGATATAAACCTGTCTGAGATGAATGGTTACGAGGCTGTAAAGCTATTAAAAACTGAAAAACAGACAGCTTCCATACCCGTTATAGCATTGAGTGCGAATGCCATGCAGAAGTCGGTCAAGCAGGGTATGGAGTCTGGATTTGAAAGATATTTAACTAAACCTCTAAAAGTGGTTGAATTTCTCAAATTATTGGGTAGTCTGACGGGGCAGGTTTTATTGCAATGACACATTTCTGTGTTTTTATCTGATTTCGCTCTGGTCAACAATATAACTAACATTTAAAGATAAGTTTTGCTAAAAATTATAAAAACAATTTGGCGCGGTATAGGTGGTATCTGGGGCATGCTGGCGGCTTTATTGTTTGCGCTTGCTGTTTTTACTTTGCACCACCCCTTTATTGAAAAACTAGATGGCCGTTTGTTCGCGCTTGATGCCCAGTTTGTTGCCAAGCCGGATGAAGTCAATGACATTGCTGTCATCAAACTGCCCAGGTTAGGTTCCGCAAATAGCGAACAGAGCGACCATCGTTTATTAATTGAGATACTCAACGAATTAACAAAGTCGCCAGCTCTGGCCATTGCGCTGGTTATCAATGTGCCGGAAAAAGTACATCTGAATGCAAACAATACAGCCAGTTATATCAAGGCCCTAAGACAAAATCTAAATGGCCTGCCCACAGAAAAAAGAAAAGAAATTCTGCAGCTGAGCCAGTTGCCCGATCAAAAACTTTTTGCAGACAGTGTTTTGATGGAGGCAATAAAAAATAAAAAAATATATATTGCACAGAAACAATCGAAATCTGAAAAGTTGCAGTTTAGTCAGGAAATAGTGCTGAAGTCAGAAACAAAATCTCAGCACAGCCCGCAATGGCTTGACTGGATTAAAAAGTTTGTGCTGACAAAGGAAACGGTCTTTAGTCATTCAAATATATTAAGTCTTGGTTACAATAATTTACCGGTTGAGTCGGCTGTTACCGAAACAGCTAACCGTTCGTTAATCTGGTCTGTGAACCAGATGATAGTGCCGGATATCCTAACCGTGTTGCATGCGAAATTAACAGGCTCAAACTTACCTGTGTGGGAAACAGGTCGGGGGCTGGATTCAAATGTGGACTTTAGAGCAACGGACTGGGGAGGCAGGGTGCTGCCCAGGTATTCTTCGTTCACTGGCATTACAACAGACTACCAGAACCTGTCTTATCTGGACATTTTGAATAAAAATGCAGCTGCACAGTTAAACGATAAGGTAGTGATCATAGGTTATGAAAATGACATAGTGGTAGACGATATTGCACTGAGTTTAACCAGTCTGGTTTCAGGTAGTGTTTATCATTCGCCATTATGGACTGATTTGCTGGCAATCATACTGCTGTTAAGCATATTTATCTATTGCCTGTTTATACTGCCAAAATTACAGCTCGGTGTCGGTATACTACTGAGTTTATTTTTTATATTTGCATTACTGGTCGGGCAAATGGGTTTGTTACTGATCAAAGCCGTCTGGGTGCCAATAATGATGCTGATTTTGTTTTTACTGATCAGCCATGCGCTGAGTCTTTTACGCTACAAGTTGAGGCGCCGTATTGAAAACCTGGAAAAGCAGGTCTTTGAAGCATTCTGGATGTTAGGGGTCTACCAGTATGAGCAAGGTGAATATGATCAGAGTTTTGCCTCCTTGCAGAAATGCCCGACAACAGATTCTATGCTCGAGCAAATGTATAGAATTGGTCAGGCCTACGAAAAAAGGCGTCAATATAACAAAGCGCTGGACCTGTATCGTGAACTGAATTCGCGACGCCCTGGCTATAAGTCAGCGGATAAGCGTATCAAAAGTCTGATCCAGCTGGAAGAAAGCCAGCAGACAGGCATTGGTAATTTCAGTTCAGCAAAAACACTAATCGTGACCAATCATGGCTTACAAAAACCCATACTCGGTCGCTATGAACTGCTGCGTGAACTGGGTCGTGGTGCAATGGGCGTGGTTTACCTCGGTAAAGATCCAAAAATAAACCGTCAGGTTGCGATTAAGACAATGGACTTGACGCAATATGATGATATTGAACTGAGCATGGTCAGAGAGCGCTTTTTCAAAGAAGCGGAAACGGCAGGGCGACTTAACCACCCCAATGTAGTGACGATATATGATGTAGGTGAAGAACAGGACCTGGCCTTTATTGCGATGGATTATGTCATCGGCCAGGTTATGAGTGACTTTATCCGTAAAGGCCATCTGTTACCCATTGATATGGTCTTTAAATTGATGCGTCAGGTCGCCATAGCGCTTGACTATGCGCACAAACAAGGCGTGGTGCACCGGGATATTAAACCCAGTAATATTATGTACAACACCGAAGAACAGGTAATAAAGGTCACTGACTTTGGTATCGCCCGGGCGGCTGGCTCGAGCGGTACCCATACCGGCTCAATCCTGGGGAGTCCCTTGTACATGGCGCCGGAACAGTTGTCAGGCATAAAAATTGACGGACGTGCAGATTTATTCAGTTTAGGTGTGAGCATGTATCAGCTGCTAACGGGTGAGCTACCGTTTCAAGGTGACACGCTGGCAAGTCTTGCCTACCAGGTAACGAATGTAAAACATAAACCCATACGCGAACATCGCTCTGAACTACCGCCATTAACGTCACGCCTGATCAACAAACTGCTACAAAAAGACCCTGACAAACGTTTTAGTAGCGGCAAGGAAGTGGCGGCAGCGATTATTAAAGTGCTTTCTTCCATGGAAGACTCAGGTACCAAGCGATAAAGCAAACGCCGCTTTTTAGACTAAAGCGCGGCGCAGACGCTGCGGCCTAAAACGGCCTTGTATTATTGAGTGGCAATCAGCTAATGGTGTCGAGTACCTGCTCTGCATGGCCCTTGACTTTCACTTTTCGCCATTCGTGGCGAAGCACGCCTTTCTCATCGATTAAAAAACTGCTTCTTTCAATGCCCAGGTATTCTTTGCCGTATAACTTCTTGAGCTTAATAACATCAAATAGTTGACACAGTGCTTCGTCTTCATCGGACAGTAAATCAAACGGAAAATCATGTTTGGCTTTGAAGTTTTCATGTTTCTTTATGCTGTCACGCGAGACGCCAAGAACGGCCGTGTTTTTCTCCTGGAATTTCTCATGCAGGTCGCGAAAATTTTGACCCTCGGTTGTACAACCAGGGGTATTGTCTTTTGGGTAAAAATACAGCAACAGCTTTTTGCCGGCATAGTCACTGAGTTTGATGACTTTCTCGCCGGTTGCATTTTGTTTAAAGGCAGGTACTTTTTTGTTTAAAACTGCAATTTTATCTGTCATCTTAATCCCAAAATATAATAAATGTTCTTATTGTCGGTTACTGTTAACCGGGGGAGGCAGCTTCAAAACTGGCGTCCAGATTGAGGTCGTCACAGTGCTGGATGAAAGCCTCGCGTAGCTGGATGATGGATGTTTGCTCGGGGATGTGTAATTTTAAGTCAACGCTGAACATTTTTGAGCCAGTATGCGGCGCGGCATAACTGTGCGTGGTCAGGTCGTCGATATTGATATTGCGCTCTGAAAAAAAACGCGCAAGGTGATGAACTATGCCCTGGTGATCAAGAGCTTGAACCGATACTTTGTAGGCTATGCCAGCTTGTTGTGGTTTGCTCTGAGTGTATTTGTGGCTAAAGGCGAGATCGGTGAATTTCGTTTCAAGCTCAGGAAGAGTATCAGTCAGTGTTTGTAACTGTTTTTCATCACCGGAGACCAGTAACATAATGGCAAATTCACCGCCAAGATTGCTCATGCGGCTGTCTTCGATATTGAGATTAAGATTCAAAATATGTTTGCTTATCTGGTCAACTAATCCCGCCTGATCTGTGCCAAGTGCAGAAAGTACAAGTTGTCTATTCATTGGTTTTCCTGTTGTTTAGGTTATGTTGATGTTAGGTTCTGTTGGACGTCATGACAATTCTCACCAGTTCGGAGAGAGACTTGGCTTTCATTTTCGACATTAAATTGCCGCGGTGAACCTCGACAGTTTTAATGCTAACGCCCAGTTCCTTAGCGATGCTCTTATTTGAATGGCCGCCAACAACCAGCGCCATGACTTCTTTTTCCCGGGGGGTGAGTGAATCAATTCGCTGGTTAATTTCATCGCTGATGTTTTTTTGTTTCTTGAAGCAGTCATCCTGCTCTATGGCGCACTGTATTCTTTCAAGCAGTAGCTGGTCACTGTATGGCTTTTCAATAAAATCGAAAGCGCCTACTTTCATCGCCTGAATTGCCATGGGTACATCAGCGTGACCTGTAACGATGATAACAGGTACTTTTGAATTTTGTTTTTTTAGCCGCTGCTGAAGGTCGAGGCCGCTGATGCCAGGCATGCGCACATCCAGTACCAGGCAGGATATTTCGGATTCATTAAAGTTTTCCAGTAATTCCTGACCATTGGAAAATGTTTTTACCTTGAGACCGACAGATTCGATTAGCCATCTCAGTGAATCACGTACAGCCTGATCATCATCTACTACATAAACATTATGGGTACTCATTATTATCCTCACTGCCAAGTGGTAATGTGAAACTAAAGACGCTGCCGCCTAGTTCGCGTTGTTCCGCATTTAAACTGCCTTTATGAGCCTCGATAATGGAACGGCTGATTGATAGCCCCATGCCCATGCCTTCATTTTTTGTGCTGAAGAAGGGTTCAAATACATCGCTTCTCATGTTGTTGGGTAAGCCGCTGCCCCGGTCAAATACTTTGATCTCGATGCTGTGCTTATCATACCTGCTCTGGATGACGATTTCCCGTTTTAACAGCGGAGTATTTTTCATGGCATCGATGGCATTGTTTAATAGATTAATTAAAACCTGCTCTATCTGGATTCGGTCAACATATACCGGGGGTATTTTTTTTATCAGTTCGCGTTTTATATTGACATGGTTTTGTTTTATTTTTGGTTGTACCAGTTTAATGACCACCTCAATTATATTGTTTATATCATTGGCTTCGCGGCGGTGAACTTCTTTATTAACGAGTTCTCGCATACGCCTGATAATTTCAGCGGCTCTTTCGGCTTCTGAGCAGGAATGTTCCATAGCTTCTACAATGGCCGGTAAGTCATTGACCGTCTTTGCCGAAAGACGGCGGACACAGCCACGTGTGTAATTGACAATCGCGGTGAGTGGCTGATTGAGTTCATGGGCAAGCCCGGATGCCATTTCACCCATTGTTCCCAGTCTGGCGACATGAGCCAGATCAGCCTGATGTTTCTGTGCGTTGTCCTGGGCTTGTTGTCTTTGTATTTCGCCACCGATCCATTGCGAAATAAGCTGTAACATATCAATATCAATTAAAGATCGGGGGCTGTTCATGCTCTTGATGGAGCCGTATTCAAGGTAACCGAAGAGTGAGCCGGCAACAACGACCGGTATGCCGAGGTAAGAATTGATGTTCAGCGTTTGGTGCTGAAAACAGCTTTTATAATCTTCGTCATTATGGGCATTTAATATCACGAGTGCATCAGAGTTCTTATTGAGCTTGCTGGCAAAAAGTTTGTTTTTATCGATCCATTGTGTGCGTTTGAATATCTGTTCGGTGCCTACAAATCTTAGTACCAGCGCTTTTGAATTTTTTATTTGATACAGAGCGCCGTAGCCAGTTTCAAAACAATGGCAGCCCGTGCGTAATAACGCATCAACTTTGGCTTCGAAACTCATGCTGCCTGACGAGGTAATTTCATGCATGGTCTGCAACGTGTGGCTGCTTTTTTTCAGTGAGGCTTCAGCCGTTTTTCTGGCAACAATGTCTTCTTGCAGTTCTTCATTTAGTTCAGCAAGTTCACGGGTTCTTTTGATGACATTTTGTTCGAGTGTGTCGCGGTGTTTTGCCAGTTCGGCCTGCGCCTTACGGCGCGAGTCGATTTCTTTGCGTAAACTAGTCTGGGTCAGGTTGAGGTTATGATTGGTACGGCCGATATAAACGATAACCAGACCGAGTCCAATCAGGGTGAATAACACCAGCAATATATAGTGACCGTATTGTTCTATGACTTTTTCGAAGGTGACTTTGTTTATCTGAGTATAGGGTCCAATTTTGAGTTTTTTGAAGGCCTCGTGCACTGGTGTGTAATCAAGCGGAATTGTCCAGCCTTCAGAGCGGGAGATAATGGCGGCCTGACTGTCGGCTTGCATGGTCAGCAATGCAACGGCCACCTTTTGTGCCAGCTGGTCACTGGTCTGTTTGAGTTTTGCAAAAGGCCACTCGGGATAAAGTCGCGTGCTGTGCAGCAAAGGAAAGCGGTCATTGTGCTGACGATTTAGTATCTTGAAGTCTTTTATTGATATGGCGCCTTCATGGTCCATGCGTTCAAGCGTGTCACTTCTGACGGTGCCGGCATCAACCTTGCCGCTTTCCACAGCATAAACGATATTATCTTGTGGAAAACCTGAAAACTGTAATGATGATAAATCTTCAAACGGGTTGATGTTGACCTGCTGTAATTCAAGCCAGGCCATCTGAAAACCACCAAAGGCTTTTGGGTTGACCGCCATAAAAGACTTGTCGCGCAGATCCTCTAGATTATTAATATCGTGTTTGTCATAGCGCGTGAAAATAACGGCGCTAAAAGAAGTGAGCGCACGATCACGTTGTTTTGCCTTGATAGTGGCTATGCGTGTGGCACCATAATTAGCTTCGATATCTACATAATTGCCGGGATTGGTCAGGATGAATTCAACAAGGTTGTTTTCAACGGCTTGTTTCATGCTTTTGAGAGACTTGGGCTTGATAATGAAATCGTAGCCCTGGATTGCATCTGACAAATAGTCGGCCGTTAAGGCCCAGCGTTTTAAAGCTTCGTCATCGCCACGGTGTGCAAGCACTGCAATCTTTACCAGTTTGTCTGTCGATGCGGCCAGCTTCTGAGAAAATAATGCAGTGAGTGCAAACAACAATAAGCAATAAAGAATATATGACTTAAGTGATAGGCGAATCATTTAATTCGTCCAATTAAAGCCGCATGATTAATAGAGATGATTCTAAGCATTTTCCGGTTTCGTTATTATTATGGATAGGAATAATAACGTATTTTTTCAATAGGTGTATTTTGAACCAGGCTGGCAAGATAGGGAGCAGCTACTTTTAAGTCTGCCTGGTACCAGGAGAGCTCGTTTACAGAGGGTTTTAAGCGCTCGATCACTTGTTTGCTGCAGACATTAAACGAGTCCAGCGGCGTCGATAAGCCGGTGCCCAGTGCTTTTATAAAAGCTTCTTTGCGAGTCCAGAGCTGGAAAAAGCTTAATCTTTGCGCTTTTTCCTGCTGTTGGAACAGGTAGCTGACTTCTTGCGGGCTAAAAAAACGCCGTGCCAGGTTGCTCCAGTCTGTTTTTCTTTCTGAGTATTCCAGATCAACACCAATCTCTGCATGGCCAGAAATGGCAATGATGGCAAGCTCGTGACTGTGGCTCATATTAAAACGGATCGTTGTGTCGTGACTCAGGCGGGGTTTGCCGTATGCGTTTGTATTGTAGCGAATCTCTTTGGCAGACAGCTTTGTGTATTGTGCCAGTATCTGGCGACAAGCCGCGTGTGAGAACAAATAATGCAGTTTGTGTGAGTGATGCAGGCGTTGGTAGCGTTCGCGTTCGCGTTCGTCGAGCAGGCTTAACAGAGCGGCCAAGTCTTGCGGCTGGTCGTGATTGAGTCTGACTAGCCAAATATCGACATGATGGGGCAGTGGGGCATCTTTTATGGCGTTGTACAATTGCAGCTTCACGTCAATACAGACAATCCGGGCAAGCGGTGCTGCCCGGATATAACGGCTTTAAGCATTTAACGCGTCGCGTACCCGCTCAAGCTTTTCTTTGACCATGCTTGCCAGTTCGATCACTTCAGGCCGGTCGACCAGGGTGAGAACAGCGTTTGGGTCCATGAAACCAACAAAGGTATTGCCATCGCCTTCATCGCGCACCAGTACATTGCATGGCAGCAAGAGACCAATATCCGGTTCAGCTTCAATAGCCTGACGAGCCAGGTGGGGGTTACAGGCACCGAGGATGCGATAAGGTTTCATATCAACGTCGATTTTAGCTTTCATCACCTCTTGCACGTTGATTTCAGTCAGAATACCGAAACCTTCTTCTTTTAGTGCGTTGGTGACTTTTTCCACGGCTTCATCTGCTGTGGCTTTAATAGTAGTACCGAAACCGTACATAATTTCTCCAGAACGAAGTGTTTCATTAAAATCAATATTTTAGCACGCTCTTTTAGTAAGAGCGTTATTTATTGCGGCTTTACTTGCTAGTTATCGAGCCTGTGAGTAAAATTATCGGTCAGATTTTTAGGGGGTTATATGTTTCAGGGTAGCATGGTGGCTCTGGTCACACCGATGCATGAGAATGGCGATGTAGATCATGCATCGCTGGAAAAACTCATTGATTTCCACATTGAAAATGGCACCAGTGCGATTGTCTCAATGGGTACCACAGGCGAGTCTGCGACGCTTGATACCAAACAGCATTGCGCTGTTATTCGTTACACTGTCGAGTACGTGAATAAACGACTGCCTGTTATCGCGGGTACGGGCGCTAATTCTACCACCGAAGCCATTGAACTGACCCGGTGTGCTCAAGACGCAGGCGCGGATGCCTGTTTGCTGGTAACACCTTATTATAATAAACCCACTCAGCATGGACTGATCCGTCATCACCAGGTGATAGCTGATGCAGTGGCGATTCCCCAGATATTGTATAACGTGCCGGGGCGTACTGCTGTTGATATGCTGCCGGAGACAATTGCTGCGCTGGCTGATGTGCCTAATATTATCGGTGTTAAAGAAGCCACCGGCGATTTGTCTCGATTAGCGACTATTTTGCAGCTTTGTGGCGACAAATTGGACGTTTATTCAGGCGATGATGCGACCGGAACCGATTTTTTGCTGCAAGGCGGCAAAGGCGTGATTTCGGTGACCAACAACGTGGCACCTAAAGCCATGGCCGAAATGTGCAAAGCCGCATTAGCGGGCGATGCGAAAAAAGCGCATGAGATTAACAGCACCCTGAGTTTATTGCATGAACGCTTGTTTATAGAATCAAGCCCCATACCCGTTAAATGGGCACTGGCCGAAATGGGCATGATAGAGCTGGGTATTCGATTACCATTAACCGTGCTCTCCGAACAATACCATGAGCCGGTGCGTGAAGCATTACGCCAGGCAGGTTTGCTGTAACATTACAGCCTAAAGAATTGGAAGTTAAATAGTATGAATAAAAGTATTTTACTGTTGTTGTCATCAGCGTTTGTAGTCACTGCCTGCGGTGGTTCGGATAAAGTGAAAACTGAAGAATACCAGTTTGCTGATGGACTAAGGCTTTTAGAGGTGCCGCCAAACCTGACCACGCCGGAGAAAAACCTGGTGATGGAAATCCCGCTGCCTTCGTTAAAAGCGTGCGAGATTTTGATGGAAGCGGATCGTAAATTTAAGGCTGAAAAAGCGGCAGCAGAAAAGTAAAGTTGACTGCAGCGGCTGATAGTCATGGTGCCGCGTTTTCTCAGCCTCAAGGTCTTCATATCTGAGCTCTCAAGCGGATAAAGCCTGTCGCTCAACCTCGTCGTCATGCCGCGCCAAAAAGCAGCGCCATGACAGCCAGCAAAGCCTTAAATCTTAACGTAGGTCCAGCCTTTATCCATTCGGTTGATAATCGTGTCCAGAGCCGGTGTGTCTTGTTTTACGCCGTCGATCATCTGCACGTTATAACCTTTTTTCTTCAGCCTCGAAATGGAGTTCTTGCAAGCGATGAACTGCAAGTTAGTGTACTGAGCCTGCAGTTTTTGTATGCGCTGAGCATACGGGCTGGTGTTTTTACGCAACAGATCGATGCCCTCTGAATTGGCAACCACCTCGATACTCAGGGCCTGCTGACTGTGCTGGGCATCTGTTAACAGTCTTTCTGTGCGGGTTAACAGAAAATCCAGTTTATTCAAATCTGCGGTGGAGATGTGCAGCAATACCTTATTTTGTTGCTGAGTCACGGGCTGGACTTTTATGCCAAATAAGGTGTCGTTGACAGCGGTTGTTGTCATGACTGGCGCATCAGATTGACTCAGCACACTACCGAGATAAAGACCAAAAGTCATGATCAGGCTAGCCGCAACTGAATATTGAAAAAAGCCCCTGAAGGAGTGTCTCGATGACTGAGCTGCTGCCGAAGCGGACTCGGTGTTGACAGAGGTATGCGCATAAGCGGCTTTGATCGATGTTTTCAAATCCAGCAAAGCCTGTGCGCGAGCAGCTACCTCGGGTTCTGATTTGATCTGGTCGGCAATGGCGCGTTTTTCAGAACAAGCCAGTTCATTATCGACATAGGCGCCTAGAATTTCATTCGAAACATCCTGTTTCATTTGACGCTCCTTAAATAAGAAATAGACATTGTTTTTTCCTGGTGTTCAATTTTTTGTAATAATGCTTTTCTAGCCCGGTTCAGCCGGCTCATGACCGTTCCAATCGGAACGTCCAGTGCTTTAGCAACCTCTTGATAGGACATGTCTTCAAGATCAACCAGAGTTATAGTTTGTCTTTGACTTAAAGGCAATTCTGCAATCGCCAAACGGACCTGATGGCAGGTTTGCTGGCGCTGTTCATCGGCTTCGGGGTCAGAGTCAGCGATAAATATCAGCTCATCAATATCAAGACAGGGACGGTTACGCCTTAAATATTCACGCCATTGATTATTTAAAATGGTAAACAGCCAGCTTTTTAAAGCCTCCGGATCCTTTAGTTGAGAAATGTTCTGGACCGCCTTCGCCAGTGCATCCTGCACTATGTCATCGGCCAGCATTTCATCATTGCACCAGGAAACGGCTACCCGGTAGAGTTGCGGTCGCAATGCCTCGATTTGATGCATTTGCAGCTTATGTTTAAAAAATGATTTGATATCAACGGCCATATTTTTTAACTGTATCTTGATAGATGATGGAACTCTTCAAAATATTCCTTATTTCACAATATATCTATCATACCGCATCATTATTGGCTTGGTAATCTGTAAAAAACACATTAGAAATCTCTTATTTACGATTTAATGAATACTTTTTGGAATATTCGCTAAGTTGATCTCATCTTAATAGACGCTAATTACTTTTAATTATAAAAAACGACTTCGTTCGGAGAGCAAATAAATGAAGAAAATCTTAGGAATCTTTGCAGCAGTGGGCATGCTGTTTTCAGTCGGCGTACAAGCAGGTGAGTTTGCTGATCAGAGCATCATATTGCAAATCAGTGATCCAAACCCGTTTAAACAAACACTGGTATTGAATGTGGCTAACAACCTGATCAAGCACTACGGTCAGGATAAAGTGAATGTCGAAATCGTTGCGTTTGGCCCGGGTTTGCGTCTGTTATTTGAAGAAAATGCAAATAAAGGCCGCATCAAATCACTGTCATCTGCAGGCGTAAAATTCAGTGCCTGTAAAAATACAATCAGCGCTATGGCTAAAAAGCTCGGTCATGCACCGGCATTAAATAAAGTAGCTGTTCCTGTATCGGCGGGTGTTGTGCAAATTGTTGACCTGATGAATAAAGGTTATAAGTTAGTTAAACCTTAATCCAGTGGGTAAATAAGTAGAATCTAATATATAAATATAAAAGCTTTTGGGGAAAAATTGTGATTAATAAAACTATTTTCAAAAAAACACTGGCAGCGGCTGCAATAGTGGCCGGTTTGTCAGCTATTCAGGTAGCCGAAGCGGCTAACTGGCTAATGCTGCAAGGCACAGAGCGCCCAGGTGCGGCGGGCCGTGCTAAGGTATGGGGATTTATTCAGGCGCAGTATCAAAAGGATGAAAGTGATCCCTTTACTAATGCAAATGGAGATTTATACATTCCACCAAAATTGATAGGTCCTAATCTAACCTCTCAGGAACAATTCAATGTAAACCGCGCACGTATTGGTGTGCGTGGTACAGGCATGCCTTTAGATTCATCAGTTAACTATTTTTTATTAGCTGAACTGGGCAATAATGGTATTACTGCCGGTAGTGGTGGTGATGCTCAAATCAGTGATGCAAGTATTACTATCAATACCGATGCAGTTCGTATTCGTACTGGTTTGTTCAAGACTCCTGGACCTGAAGAAGCACTTCAAGCCATTCATGTATTCGATTACATAAACTTTACCTCAGTCTCTAATCAGCTGATGCTGGAACGTTTTCAACAGCAAGGTGAAACGAACACAGCTGGCGCAGGTGGAATAAATTTAGCAGATACTAATACAAATAGCATAAGCGGATATTCACGTCCTGTTGGAGCTTTCCGAGATACAGGTGTTCAGTTTTTCCAAAGTTACAAATCTGGAAAATGGGATCACTCCTATGCAGTTATGTTGGGCAATGGTAATGGCCTGAATTTTGGTGATACTAATAATGCTAAAGATGTTTACCTGTACTGGGCTTCTGAAAAATCATACGGTGGTAAAGGTCCACGTGCGCAAGGTTTAAAAATCTTTGCCTGGAGCCAGTCTGGTAAGCGTTTGGATCCTGATGATATTACTACAACAGACGAACAAGATCGTACTCGTTCAGGGTTTGGTGTGAAATATCTGAATAAGCCATTCCGTGTAACATTTGAGAGCATGTCTGGTAAAGGCATGATTTTCCAGGGTCAGCATCGTCCAGATGATAGTTTTAATGATCTGACAGCAGCGGGTAGTTATCTTGATTTTGGTTATTATGTGCCTAAATCAAAATGGGAAATTGATCTTCGTGTAGATACTTATACGCGTGATGAAAATCATGGAACGTCAGCAGTTGGTGATGAGTCAACTTTTGATACCAATACTCTTGCGGCGCAGTACCATATCAACAAAAAGTCACGTGTAACAATGTCATATGAGGCACGAACTTTTGCATCTGATACAACTGCAGTGAATAATCAGTTAAAAGGTGTTTCAAACCGTATTGCTATGCAGTTAACTCATATCTTCTAAGTAAGAGTTATTGAAATGCATACACAGATCAGGGAAGGTCAAATAATAATACCCATTTACTGGCATTATCTGTAAATAGGGTTTATATAATAACAACGTCCTGCAGGATGTATGGTCAAATAAACCGGACTATTTGATTCATAAAAAAATAGTCATTTTAGGCCTGAAAGGTCTAGCGAACCTCGCCCCGAATACCGGTGCGGGGTTTTTTTATGTTTTGTAAAAGTCGGAAGTCGGAAGTCGGCATTATGTTAAATCAATGATATGTTTTTGACTTAAGACCTAAGACCTAAGACCTAAGTCCTAAGTCCTAAGTCCTAAGTCCTAAGTCCTAGAACTCCAACGACCGGTCTTAAGCTTCTTTATCGTGCTCGATTAACGCATAAGCAGAATGGTTATGGATCGATTCAAAGTTCTCTGATTCCAGTACATACGAGGTAATGCGGTCATCTTCGTTTAATGAAGCGGCGATGTCGCGCACCATGTCTTCGACAAATTTAGGGTTGTCGTAGGCGCGTTCAGTCACGATCTTTTCATCGGGGCGTTTTAATAAGCCGTAAAGCTCACAAGAGGCCTGTTTTTCAACGATGTCGATGATGTCTTCAATCCAGACAAAACCATTGGTGCGGACGTTAACAGTAACGTGCGAGCGCTGGTTATGCGCACCGTAATCGGAGATTTTTTTCGAGCAAGGACAGAGGCTGGTAACCGGTACCACGACTTTGACGTGGATGGTGTTGTTGCCTTTTTTACGGATACCAATAAAGCTGACTTCATAATCGAGCAAGCTTTGCACGCCGGATGCGGGCGCGGTTTTATTGACGAAATACGGGAAAGTCATTTCAATATGCGCTTCTTCTGCATCCAGTTTTTCAGTGGTTTCCGCCAGCATTTCATTAAAAGATCGCACGGTGATTTCACGTTCATGGCTGTTTAAGATTTCCACAAAACGGGACATATGAGTGCCTTTGAAGTTGTGCGGCAAGTTCACGGTCATATTGAAATTAGCAATCGTGTGCTGGATATGTCCAGAACGGTCTTTCACCTGAGCAGGATGACGGATATCTTTGATACCAACCTTGTTGATAGCGATCTTGCGCTTGTCAGCAGAATTTTGAACGTCAGGGATGTCATTAGTTGCAGTGCTCATGTGATTTACTCTTCGCTATAGCGTACGCAGGCACGTTCGGTTTCCCATAACGTAACGGTACTGACAGTGATGCTTTCACTGTTTAATTGTTTGGAAATTTCCCGGTATAAATAGGCGGCGATATTCTCAGCTGTCGGGTTAATTTCAGTAAAAGGTTCCAGTTCATTCAGGTAACGATGATCGAGTCGGTCGCCAACTTCACGGGCAATGTGTTTCATTTGTTTGAAATCCACGCCCATGCCAACATCGTCCAGCTTGGTTGCAACAGCTTCCAGCTCTACTTTCCAGTTGTGACCGTGCATCCGGCTGCAAGCACCCGGATAATCACGCAGGGTGTGTGCTGATGCAAATTCAGTAATCACTTTTAAAGTATAACGTGCGCTCATTGATGATTAATACCTGAGTAAAACAGTAGGATAATACTTGATATTGCTGACATATTCCACCCTGGTGCGGGTGATATAAGCATCAGTGCTCAAGTTTGAGGCGCAGATTTTACACTATAGCTTGCCAGAGTGCGATTCTATGGCGCGAATTATGCCGTCTTTATCAAGACCGCAGTCAGAAAGTAGGGTCGCGGTGTCGCCATGATCAATAAAACGGTCTGGCAGACCGAGGTTAAGCACGGCCGTGGTCAGACCTTGGCTGGTCATGTATTCGTTAACGGCAGAGCCGGCGCCAGCCATGACGGCGTTTTCCTCAATCGTGACGAGTAGCTTATGACTACTGGCCAGTTCTGTAATCATGGCTTCATCAATTGGTTTCACAAAACGCATATCAATGACGCTGGCATTGAGTACTTCAGCCGCTTGCAGTGCCGGTTTTAACATGCTGCCAAAGGCGAGAAGGGCGATTTTCTGGCCTTGTTTGATCAGTTTGGCTTTGCCTATCTCCAGAGACTGCATGGTGTTATTAACCGTGATGCCGGTTCCTGAACCGCGAGGGTAGCGCACGGCGGCAGGACCTGTGTGTTGATAGCCGGTGAACAGCATTTGACGGCACTGATCTTCATCACTGGGGGTCATGATCAGCATATTGGGGATGCAGCGCATAAAACTCAAATCAAAACTGCCGGCATGGGTGGCACCGTCTGCGCCCACCAGACCGCCACGGTCTATGGCAAACAAAACATCGAGATTTTGAATCGCAACGTCGTGGATTAACTGGTCGTAAGCGCGTTGTAAAAACGTTGAATAAATGGCGACAACCGGTTTCATGCCTTCGCAAGCAAGCCCGGCGGCCAGTGTCACAGCGTGTTGTTCGGCAATGCCAACGTCGATATAACGTTCAGGGTATTGTTTTGAAAACGCAACCAGGCCAGAGCCTTCACGCATGGCTGGCGTGATGCCGACCAGGTTTTTATCCGCCGCGGCCATATCGCAGAGCCAGTCACTAAAAATATCGGTATAGGTTTTTGCCGATGAGCTGCTTAACTTGGAACCGGTCGCCGGATCAAACGCGGGCACACCATGAAACTTGCCGGGGTCTTCTTCGGCCGGTGCAAAGCCTTTGCCTTTTTGCGTGACCACGTGTAACAGCTTCGGGCCTTCAATTTTTTTCAGGTTATTTAACATGGTGATTAAGGTAGGGATGTCGTGACCATCGATCGGACCAAAATACTGAAAACCCAGTTCCTCGAATAAAGTGCCGGGTACGACCATGCCTTTCATGTGCTCTTCAGCGCGTTTTGCAAATTCCCAGACAGGTGGCATCACCTGCATGACTTTTTTGCTGCCTTCGCGCATATTGGAATAAAATTTTCCGGAGAGCAGTTTGGCCAGGTGTTTAGAAAGGCCGCCCACATTGGGAGAAATCGACATCTCATTATCATTTAAGATAACCAGCATATCGGCCTTGCTGTCACCGGCATGATTGAGGGCTTCAAAAGCCATGCCGGCAGTCATCGCGCCGTCACCAATAACCGCCACTGTTTTTCGTTTCTCGCCTTTTAATGCGCTGGCAATGCTCATGCCGGCTGCGGCGCTGATTGAGGTGCTGGAATGACCGACACCAAAGCTGTCGTAGCGGCTTTCTGTGCGTTTTGGAAAGCCGGACAGGCCTTTGTACTGACGCATACTGGCCATGGCTTCCCGGCGACCGGTGAGCATTTTATGAGGGTATGTCTGATGGCCCACATCCCAGATCAGGCGGTCATCCGGTGTGTTGTAAACATAGTGCAGTGCCACGGTTAACTCGACCGTGCCTAGCCCCGCTGACAGGTGTCCGCCGGTGTTAGCAACGCTGTGTAGCAGATAATCACGCAGCTGGTCGGCCAGTTCGGGCAACTGCTTTTGGTTTAACAGACGCAGTTCGGCCGGGTCATTAATGGTTTTTAATAAGGGGTATTTGTCTGATGACTCAGGCATATTTAGTTCCTGCGCTCAACGATGTAAGCAGAAAGCTGGCGTAAGGTATCGGCCCGCTGATCAAAATCTTGCAAACATTCGAGCGCCTGGTGATGCAGTTGTAACGCATAGTGTTGCGATGACTCAAGCCCCATTAATTCAGGGAAAGTGGGTTTGTTTTGTTTAAGGTCGGAGCCCTGGGGTTTGCCCAGTGTTTCGGTATCGCTGATGACGTCCAGGATATCGTCTTGTACCTGAAAGGCCAGACCGACGTATTGTGAATATTGATCCAGCTTTAACAGGCTCTGTTCATCACATTCTGAACTATTGAGAGCCCCCATCAGCACACTGGCGCGAATCAGGGCGCCGGTTTTCAGCCGGTGCATGTCTTCGAGCTGGGTCAGGTCGAGGCTTTTACCAACGGACGCCAGATCCACTGCCTGACCACCGGCCATGCCCAGTGAGCCACTGGCAAGGCTTAATTCTTTAATCAGCTGCAGGCGTGTGGCTGGGCTTGCATCCATCGCATCATCATGACAAAGGATTTCGAAAGCCAGCGCTTGCAGCGCATCCCCGGCGAGGATGGCGGTGGCCTCATTGTAGGCTTTATGGCAGGTCGGGCGGCCGCGGCGTAAGTCATCATCATCCATCGCCGGCAAGTCGTCATGAATCAGTGAATAAGCATGAATGATTTCAAGCGCTGAGGCGATGCCATCAAGCTGAGAAGCCGCTATGCCAACGGTATGGCCGGCAGCATAAACCAGTATCGGACGGACGCGTTTGCCACCGCCGCCGATAACCGCATAACGCATCGCGGCATGTAAATGCGTGGGTGTGGAGTTTTCTTTGGGCAACCAGTGCTCAAGTGCGCGATCAACGCGTTGACGGTATTCGTTTGCAATGATTTTAAAATCGTTTATTTGGCTGGCGTTACTGGCAGACATCTATTACTCGCTGTCTAAATCTTTGGTGAGCAATTCGCCGTTTTTTTCGATCAGTTGTTCGACTTTTTGTTCAGCTTTTTGTAATGATTGCTGGCATGAGGAAGCCAGTGCAATGCCTTGCTCGAATTGTTTTAAAGATTCTTCCAGACTCAGGTCGCCCTGTTCCATCGATTCAACCAGCTGTTCGAGCTCGGATAATGCCTGTTCAAAATTGGGTGCTGCTTTGCGAGCCACTGTCTTACTCCGGTATTAATAGAGGTGCCCTTGTTATCAAAAGCCACTGTATTTTATCACAGCCGGCAGTTAAGGGGCGCTAAGTTATCGTTTCTGTATGTTGCGGTCAACCATGCTTTGCTTATAGAACGATAGTCTCTGTCTATTCCTGCTGGCAAAAACTCAGCAGTTCATCGACCCGGCTGACACCGATGATTTCCATATTGGAGAGCAAATCATCGTTTTTAATATCACTTTTTTTCGGTTGATTGGCCAGTGGAATTACCGCACGTTTGAAACCGTGTTTGGCCGCTTCACGTAATCGCTCGAGGCCATTGGGTACCGGCCGAATTTCGCCGGCCAAGCCAATTTCACCAAAAGTGACGACATCGTTATTCAGTGCCTTATTACGAAAACTGGATAAGGCAGACAATATCAGAGCCGTATCGGCGGCTGTTTCAGTGACGCGGACACCGCCTACAACGTTCACAAACACATCCTGATCATGCATCGGTATGCCGGCATGGCGGTGAATAACCGCGAGCAACATAGCCAATCGGTTTTGATCCAGGCCTAAGGTTACCCGGCGCGGATTGCCCAGATGGCTTTCATCCACCAGCGCCTGTACTTCCACTAACAGTGGCCGGCTGCCTTCGCGGGTGACCATAATAATGCTGCCTGGCACCGGTGTTTCATGGCGAGATAGAAAAATGGCCGAGGGATTACTGACCGGTTTCAGGCCTTCTTCGGTCATCGCAAATACGCCCAGTTCATTGACAGCGCCAAAGCGGTTTTTTACCGCGCGCACTAAACGGTAGCGTTCGCCAGGATCACCATCGAAATATAAAACCGTATCGACCATGTGTTCCAAGACGCGAGGGCCGGCCAATGTGCCTTCTTTGGTGACATGGCCGACTATAAATAGAGCCGTATTGGTCTGTTTGGCATAGCGAACCAGTTGAGCGGCACTTTCCCGGATTTGGGAGACCCCTCCGGGTGCAGACTGAAGCTGATCGGTATAAATGGTTTGTATCGAGTCAATCACCATTAATTGCGGTTTGGCGCTTTGCGCATGACGTAATATATTTTCGACACAGGTTTCAGTTAACAGTTGTATATTGTCAGCTTCAAGCTTCAGGCGTTTAGCGCGCATGGCAACCTGCTGTAGTGATTCTTCGCCGGTTACATACAGTGCCTGCATATGCGTGCTTAAAGCGGCAACCGTTTGCAATAAAATCGTTGATTTGCCAATTCCCGGAGCACCCCCAATGAGCACCACGGAACCTGCGACCAGCCCGCCGCCCAGCACACGGTCGAGTTCGCCGATACGGGTCTGAATACGCTTTTCGAAACTTTTACCGACCTCGTTCATGTTCTTGATGGTGGACTGCCCGGCATAGCCTTCAAAGCGGCTGCTTTTCGTGCTGCTGGCTTGAGGGATGCCTTCTTCAAGGGTGTTCCATTGTCCGCAGTCACCGCACTGGCCTGCCCATTTTGAATGGCTGCTGCCGCAACTGGCGCAAACGTATAACGTTTTAGATTTGGCCATGCTTATGCGTCTTCTGCAAAGTCGTCGGCATCGGGCAATTTAATGCGCGCTGATTTGACGGCGTTGTTTTTGGTTTTTGTGATCTCAATGGGGATGCCTGCAATTTTCAAACTGGTACCAGGCTCAGGAATGATTTCTAATTGTTCGAGAATGACGCCATTCAGTGTTTTTGGCCCATCAACCGGTAAATCGAGCCCCAGTTCTCGATTGATCTCTCTGATATGCAGGCTGGCATCCAGCAGGTAGCTACCATCGTCTTGGGCCTGAATCAGCGGACTGTTTGAGCCGGCATTTGTGGTGAACTCACCGACAATCTCTTCCAGTATGTCTTCTAACGTGACCAGCCCCTGAATATCACCGTATTCGTCAACCACCAGCGCGGTGCGGCGTTTGGATGACTGAAAGTTTAAGAGTTGTTTATTTAATGAGGTGCTTTCTGGAATAAAGTAAGGCTCAGAGATCAGGCTGCTGAATGTGTCATGACTGAGTTCATTATCGGCAATTAAAGCGATGGCCCGGCGTAAATGCAAAATGCCAATGGTGTTGTCGATGGATTCGTTAAAAACAGGTAATCGCGTACGGTGAGTCTGGGTTAGTTGCTGCTTGATGCTATTGATGTCATCGTTAATATCGATGCCGGTAATTTCATTTCTGGGCACCATGATGTCTTCAACAGTAATGGTCTCAAGGTTGAGAATGCCTAACAGCATATCCTGATGTTTCTGAGGTACTTGCTGGTCGGCTTCATTTAAAGCGCTGCGTAACTCTTCGGTAGACAGGCTATGGTCAGTGCGTGCCGTAGGATTGACGCCCCAGATACGCAGCATGCTGTTTGCCAGAACATTAACAAACCAGACCAGAGGGTATAACACGGCCAGCAAAACGGTATACACATAAGCCGCTGGAAAAGCGATGCGTTCTGGGTGTAAGGCCGCTAAGGTCTTGGGTGCCACTTCAGCAAAAATAAGCACCACAAATGTCAGCGCACCGGTGGCGATTGCCAGGCCGGCTTCACCAAAGTAGCGCAAGGCGAGCACGGTTGCTATGGCCGAGGCAGCAATGTTAACAAAGTTATTGCCCAGTAGAATCACGCCCAATAAGCGGTCAGGCCGGCGTAATAGTTTTAAGGTGAGTTTGGCCCCGCGGTGGCCTTCATCGGCTTTGTGTTTTAAGCGATAGCGATTAAGGCTCATCAGGCCAGTTTCTGAGCTTGAAAACAATGCTGAGAGAATCAGCAGCACAAAAAGCGTAATTGATAACGTGCTGGAAGAAATATCGGTCATATTGCGGGTGTCTTGTTCAAATGAGATGGGGTTATTGAAGGATAAATTCTAAGACAAATTTACTGCCGATATAGGCCAGCATCAGGCAAGCGAAACCGCCTATTGTCCAGCGAACAGCTGTACGGCCTCTCCAGCCTAATAACCAGTGGCCGAGCAATAATACGGCATATAAAAACCAGGCTAAGATAGACAGCAGGGTTTTATGCACCAGATGTTGCTGGAACAGGTTTTCAAGGAATATAAAACCACTACTGAGGGCTGCACTTAAAAGAACAAAGCCGACTAAAATAATTTCAAACAGCAGTTTTTCCATTTCCTGCAAAGGCGGCAATAGACGGATGATGCCACCGGTTTGGTGATTGTGAAGGTGGCGGTTCTGCACTGAAAGGAAAATAGCGTGGAGCGTCGCTAAGGCCATTAAGCTGTAGGCAATGATCGAAATTAATACATGTATTTTTAGACCGGCAGGGCTATCCAGTGGCAATAAACGGCTTGATGGAAACATCCAGGCCAGCAATAAACTGGAGGCGCTGACAGGCAAAACCAACATCGCAAATAATTCCAGAGGGCGCATCAAAAAAGCGGTGATAGTCAGCAGACTGATAATTAACATGCTGGCAGAAAGCGTATTGAATAAGCTCAGATTAAAGCCTGCGGTGGTGATAATGTCATTGCTGAGACTGTAAAGGTGCAGCGTGAGTGCAATCAGACTGATCACTAAGATAACGGTTTTGGGTTGCCGGTGTGCCGATATCTTCAGCCGATAGGCGATAAGGCCAGAAGCAATAAAATAGAAAAGAATTGTAAGTAGCACAATATAAAAAGATGTCATAGTCGTCATCTGCTCTCAGTAGGAGCGTTTTTTCCTTTTTTTTTGATAGAATTCACACTTATTGCGTGCATTCTGTTGTTTTGCCTGATAATTATGGCTATATCATAACGTATGCGAATAAAATGATACGATTAAAATTAAAATAAATATGAACAGATGGAGCAACAATGCAAATCCGCGTATTAGGTAGTAGTGGAGGCATAGGAAAAGACCATAAAACCACATCTTTTTTAATAGATGATGATATTTTGATCGATGCAGGCACAGGTGTAGGTGAACTGACGCTGACAGAAATGCAGAAGATACGCAGTATTTTTTTAACACACTCTCATCTGGATCATATTTCTCATCTGTCATTCCTGATGGATACATTGTTTAGCCATAGCGATGCCCAAATACAGGTTTTTGCGCAACAAGATACAATTGATACCATTAAAAAGCACGTGTTTAACTGGTCAGTGTGGCCAGATTTCAGTGCCCTGCCTAGTGCGCAGAATCCGATCGTTGTCTTTCATGCGATGGAAGCGGGCGAAGAGAAAGTGCTCGACAAGCGGCATATTAGAATGATGGCCGCCAATCACACCGTTCCGACAGTGGCCTTGAGTGTGACGGAAAACGGCAGAAGCTTTGCCTTTAGTGCCGATACCACCACTAATGATACAATCTGGACGGCATTGAACAGTCTTGAGAGTCTGGATTTGCTGTTTATTGAGTCGGCGTTTCCTAATGAGCAGATGGAATTGTGCAAGCTGGCGAAGCATTACTGCCCGGCCTTGCTGGCCGCAGACCTGAAAAAACTCAAACACCAGCCTAAAATCTGCATTAGTCACACCATGCCGATCGATGAAGAAACCATTATGCAGCAATGCCATGACGCACTGCCCGATAGGGAGTTAATATTGTTGGCAGCCGAACAGATTTACCATCTCTAGCACTATCACCCGTTACGTTTAACGCATTTCAACGCTTTTACTGCTTGATCAGCCGCCGTTAGGCGAATATTCCTGTTTTTACCCAAAACCACCACTTATTGAGATAGATCAACAAGTGGTGCTGTTTAGTGGCATATCTCTGTGTTAGTGTCATCAACACATAATAAATAGCGGGTAAATTAAACCCGATTTGAAACACCAGGGGATACAAATGATGCAGAATGAGAACAATGTCAGCGGCTTGAATGTGACTGATTTTGAACAAGTGAATTTTAATGGGGGGGCTGTTATCAGGCCCGATGGCACGCAGGTTTTTATCTCAGAAGGCGCAGTGCAGCAGTCTTTGAGAGAACTGGAGAGTGTCTGGATGAAACATCACAACCATTATGCGGATGTGCTGGATAGTTTAATGCAGACAGTTAATGCCGCTCGTGGAGTGGTCTAAAACGGCTGTAGTGTGTATAAACTGTAAAATAGTTATCCGCTTGTCATAAATTGTTTATATACCTTATCTTTTTGATGTATAGTTCATTTATCGATGACAAACGGTTAAAAATGACCGATAAGAGGTAGCAATGACTTACGTAACAAATTCTGTTTTTCAACACGATGTTTCGAATGGCGCTGAGCCCTTTATGGCAATTGTTGATGAATACGGTCAGGAGATCCCCTTTAATGAATATGATATTCAGCGTTCATTAGAGCAATTATCAGAAATAAACAGTGATCATCCTAAATCATTAGATCTACTGATGGACAGAGTGATAGCCGCCCGAGCGATTGCCTAATCACTTAAATCAGAACGACATTTTTCAGGGTGTTAAGGATTACGCCTTGTTAAAAACACCTCGCCATGCAACACGCATTAATGATTGAGAGCTTACAGTTCTCGATAGAACAAATCCTGCTACAGCACCCACAAGGCTTATCTGAGTACGAGCTGATAACCGCCCTGCAGTCAGCGTCAGATCACGAGATAAGCAGTCTCCAGCTGCATGATCCTCACCAGCTGTTTCAAATGCATTTTATGCTCTTCCACTGTCTTTATTTATTGCGTGACCGGTGGCTGGCAGAAAAATTATCCTGTTTGCAGATCAGTGCATTAAAAATCATAAAGCTTGCTTATACTCAAAGCCACAACGATGCGCTAGAGCTGCAAGACTCGGTCAGACAATATTATCTGGATGTAAATAACCTGACAGCAACCGATGCTGACGCGGTAGAAACGCTGATATCGCGATTCTGGCATAAATTTGCATGCGCGCCTGAGCTAGAGCATGCATTGATGGTGTTTGAGCTCAGCGGAAATCTCGATTTTAAGCAGATTAAAGCAAGGTATCAGCAGCTAGCGATGCAGAATCACCCCGACCGGGGAGGCTCAGACAGTCGCTTAGCCGAGATTAATCAGGCGATGAAGGTCTTAAAAGGCTACTACCAGCCTAAAAAATGACCCTGGTTTTGAAAAATACAGCCGAAATACTGAGCCATCCCCGTAATATAATAAATTTGTAATATTCTTATCTGGTTTTTTACTGTTATTTTAAGTATAGTGCCGCCTCATTTTCGCCATTCAACAGAGGTTCTCCTTTGTCTTTTGCAGCACTAGAGTTAGATGCCACAATTTTACGCGCCATAGAGGACTGTGGTTTTGAAACACCGTCCGAAATCCAGGCTAAAGCGATTCCACCGGCGCTGCAGGGCAATGACTTAATGGCATCTGCACCGACCGGTACCGGCAAAACGGCGGCGTTTGTGTTGCCGGCCTTGCACACCTTACTCCAGGCAGATAGTGATTCAGAAGAAGCCTCAGGAAAAGGCCGGGCACCACGTGTTTTAGTACTAACACCGACGCGTGAGCTGGCCAATCAGGTATTAAAAAACACGCGTGACTTTGGCAAATACACACGTTTGTATAGTGCTTTACTGGTGGGCGGTGTGCCTTACCCCGCTCAAATAAAAAGCCTGAAGCGCGGCGTTGATCTGATCATCGCAACGCCGGGGCGTTTAATTGATCACATGAAATCTGATCGTATAGATTTTTCTAAACTGGAATTACTGATACTGGATGAAGCTGACCGAATGCTGGACATGGGTTTTCTGGATGATGTTAAGAAAGTGGCAGCGGCGACACCAGCCGGGCGTCAGACGCTGTTGTTT
>JAOUKT010000018.1 GCA_029882395.1 Gammaproteobacteria bacterium | reverse complement strand
TTTGTGACTGGGAGATGCCGGGCATGGACGGCCTGCAATTGTACAAGCATTTAAAAAATATTGAAGCGCATGATGATCTTGTCTTTATTATGGCGACAGGTCATACAGGTGCTGCGCACGTTAAAGAAGCCATGGAAAATGGCGTTAAGTACTATATAGCCAAGCCGTTTAATGAAAGTGTGATTCGTAAACAGCTGGCAAAAGCGCTGGCTTAATAGCCGCAGTCCGATGAATGGTGCAGGCACGATTTAATGATTGCCTGCTCAGCGCTGAATGACGATAGCTTAAAGCAGGTTTTATGCCTGTTTGACGCCTGTCGGTATCTCTATCGTGAAGGTTGTGCCTTCTCCGAAACAGCTTTCAAAGCGGATGCTTGAGTGCATCAGTTCAAGCAGTTTTTTTGTAACCGTCAGACCAATACCAGTGCCCTCTGTTTCGGTGCTGGTAATGTTCGCACGGTTAAAGGGTTCAAATATTTTACCCTGGTCTTCCCGTTTGATACCAATGCCTGTGTCTTTTATTTGTAATAACACGTTTTCGCTGCTGGTATAGGCCGCATTAATTATAATTTCTCCGCCTTCACGATTGTATTTAACGGCATTGTTAAGAATGTTTAAGATAACCTGTTTTAGCCGTGTTTTATCGGTTTGCAGCGTTATAGTACGGTCGATATTTTTTGTGATTGTAATGTTTCTCTGGCCTATTAAGGGAGAGCTTAGGGTAATGGTATCAGTGATCAGCTGTGAAAGGTCCACGCTTTCAATCTTCAGCTGCATTTCGCCGGCATCAATTTTTGAAATATCAAGAACTTCGTTAATTAAGTTTAACAAATGTCTGCCGGCAGACAGAATATGTTTTATGCCTTCTTTTTGCTGTGGCTTTAAGTTTTCCTCTGTCATTTCTATGATCTGGCCAAAGCCTAAAATAGCATTCAGCGGTGTCCTCAGTTCATGGCTCATTCTGGAAAGAAATTCACTCTTTGCACTGTTGGCCCGTTCGGCATCTTCTTTTGCGTTTAATATCTCATTGACAGATTGTTTGCGTGCAGTAATGTCATGATACGTACCCAGAACACCGTAGATATGACCATTGCGTTTTTTAAGCGGTATCTTGCTGGTTTCTAGCCAGACTGTATTGCCGTCGTGTTGTGTTTGACGCTCTTCATAGGCAATACGGGGCTCATCATTTGTCATGACAAAGTTATCGTCATTTTGATAGGACGCGGCCTGTTCTTTCCAGGGCAGCTGAAAGTCGTTAAGACCCATAATTTCATCAGAAGAGCTAAGGCCGGCATCATTGGCGAACATTGTATTGCAGCCCAGGTACTGGTTCTTTCTGTCTTTCCAGAAAACCCGGGCGGGAATGGTATTTAAAACAGCCTGTAGCATATTCTTGGTTTCAATAACTTCATTGGCAATTTTTAATTTCTGTGTGACATCCTGAGCGGTTGAGGCAACACCTATGATTTCATTATTGTGATTAATTAATGGCGTGTTTTGCCATTCACAGGTAATGATATCACCTGAGGCTGTTCGGTTTTTATTGATTGACTGCTGGCCACCCTTAAGGCTGAGTATGTTTTGCCATAGTTGCTGGATTTTGGTTTTATCCTCTTCGCTATCGATTAACTCAGAGCCTTTCATGCCAATGGCCTCTGCGCGGCTGTAACCAAATATTTTTTCAGCGGCCGGGTTCCATTCAGCAACTGTAAAATCGGTTGTCCACTCGATCACGGCAAGAGGTGTATTCATAACATGGAGAAGCTGTTTTTGTTGGGCGTTGATTAGTTGCTGTTCTTTTATGGCGGCCTCAATGCGAAGTTCGATATTTTGCCGGGTATTGTGATAAATGCTGCGGCTACTCTTTAATATAAAGGCATAGGCCAGTGCCAGCATCATGATGACAAGGTATGAAAACTGACTGGCTTCAAGCAAAAAACTGAGCATTAAAGGAGCCAGGCTGAAACTGATATATAAAGGAAAGGTATAGTAACCAAAAGAAAGCGTTGAGACTGCACCGGCGCTCATGCCAACAAGTACAAACGCACAAAGCATCTGATACTGTGCGTTTTCGGCAGGGAAAAGCATGATGCCAGCTATGCCGAGCATTATTCCTGAGCTGCTTGAGCCGAAATCAAATAACCGGCTCCACAATCTGGTGTTATTTTGATCGCTGCGTTTATAACAAATAAATGTTGAGAGTCGTAATAACAGTACACTGAACGAGACCAGTAGCCAGCCGATCAAGGTGGCATGGCTGATAATATTCCACATCGCGCCGGCCATTAAAAGAGAGGCGATAATGTTGGCGACGACGGCAGCGGGTAAGGAGGCATATAACAGGCGTACCTGCTCGGCATGTATTAGCTTGCTATTGCTCGTGTCTGAAGGTTTGAAATCCATTTAAGTGCTCGTTTGACAGAGCTGTGCGGCAGTCTCTGACGGGTAATTGATGTTAGTATCTTTATTGATTATAGGTGATAAAAGTACTTATTCAATCCAGATTAAGTATTAGTTGATTGCCTGGTTTTGGCGGTCATTGCTGCCGCCTGAAGTGAGGCGTTGCGCGATCAATTCAGCAAACAATGTAAGGTTAATTTTTGACTGCCTGCCGTGTTGATGAGCCTGCTAAAAGGCATCATTTTCAATTGAATGCCTTTTAGCAATTTATCAGCTGAGCTGTGGGTAAGCACCGGCTAAATGACTTTTGAGAATCGTTGGCCTTTGGTCTTTTCATTTTGCAAATAGATATCGAAAATCATGCAAATATTTCGGATCAGTAAGCGCCCCAGTAAATTGATCGAGAGTTTGTTTTCTTCAAGTATTAACAAATCGTCATCATGCATGGACTGCAGGGACTGCAGCTCGTTTTTAAAATAGGTCTTAAAATTTATATTATAACTCGCTTCAATGCTGGCATAGTCAAGCTGGAAGTTACACATTAGTTGTTCGATGATGTGTTTTCTGAGCATGTCATCGGCGGACAGTTGTATGCCTTTTTGAATCGGTAAGCGATTGTGCTGTAGCGCGTCATAGTACTCTTCCAGAACCTTTGTGTTTTGGCTGTAAACATTATTGACCTCACTAATGGACGAAACACCCATGGCAACCATGTCGCACTGGGCGTGAGTGGAATAGCCCTGGAAGTTTCTATGCAGCTCGCCATTGATTTGTGCGATGGCCATTGGGTCGTCTGCTTTGGCAAAGTGATCCATTCCAACATAGACATAACCGGCATCGGTAAGCTGCTGAATGCTCTGGTTGAAGATGATTAATTTATCTTCAGCCGCGGGTAGCTGATCTTCGTTGATGCGCCGTTGTGGTTTAAAGACATGCGGCAGGTGTGCGTAATTGAAGAGTGAAATTCTGTCAACCGAGGTTGCAATTATTTTATCCAGCGTAATGGCAAAGCTGTCAATGCTCTGCAAAGGCAGGCCGTAAATCAAGTCAACACTGACCGAATGAAAGTCATTGGCTCTGGCTGCTTCAATGGTGCGATAGGTGAGTTCCTCAGGCTGAATTCGGTTGACCGCTTTCTGGACCTGAGCATCAAAATCCTGTACGCCAAGGCTAAGGCGGTTAAAGCCAATCTCTCGCAAGCCGGCAACCATTTCGGTGCTGCATTCGCGGGGGTCGATTTCAATTGAATATTCGCCTTTGTCGTCATTGCGCAAATTAAAATGCTGGGCGGTTTTATTAAACAGGGCTTGCATTTGTTGCAGGCTAATGAAAGTGGGTGTGCCACCACCTAGGTGGAGCTGGTCAACGACGCGGTCTTTATGATAGAGCCCGGACTGGATTTCAATTTCTTTAAATAATGCGTTTAAATAGTTTTCCGCTTTTGTACGGTCTTTAGTGGCAATTTTGTTGCAGGCGCAGTAAAAACAAACCGTATCACAAAAGGGTATATGGTAATAAAGCGATAACGGCTTGTTATTGTCAGCATTACTGCGCCGTGCGGCAGTCTCATAGTCGCTCTGGCTAAACTGCTCATGAAACTCAATCGCAGTCGGGTAGGAGGTGTAACGCGGGCCGCTGGTGTTATAGCGCTCAAATTGCTCTTTGCTGAGTGTTAATGTGTTCATAATTGGGGGGCCTGATTTGTATTGCTGCAAATATTAATTTAATTGTGGAGCCTGTTTTATGATAAAAATCAATTTATTGTGCTATTACATATTATCACTATCAGCATGAAATTTATTCAAGTATTAAATCGATGCGATAGCCAAACAAAGGGAATATTAAGTATTGCTAATGCGTTAGATGTTGATCCATGTCATGGTTTATCTCGCGCTGTTTTTTTATTCTCTTAATGCACCTAAAGCCGTGTCAGTGTCGTGCTTTGGGTTACGTATTTCTTTAACAAGCTAGAAAAGCAGAGAAAACAAGAATATGGAAAACGAAACCACATATAATTATCGCGTCGTTCGTCAGTTCTCGGTCATGACCGTGGTCTGGGGTATTGTCGGCATGTTGGTGGGTGTGATCATTGCAGCGCAATTGATCTGGCCTTCAATCAGTTTTGATTTGCCCTGGCTGCATTTTGGGCGATTACGCCCTCTGCATACCAACGCGGTCATTTTTGCCTTCGGTGGCTCGGCATTGTTCGCAACCTCGTATTACGTGGTGCAACGTACATGTCAGGCTCGTTTGTTTGGCGGCAGGCTGGCCGAGTTTACATTCTGGGGCTGGATGCTGGTGATAGTGCTTGCAGCGATTACATTGCCGCTGGGTTATACCAGTGGTAAAGAATACGCCGAGCTGGAATGGCCGATTGATATCTTAATCGCCGTGGTCTGGGTCAGTTATGCAGTGGTTTTCTTTGGCACGATTATGAAGCGCAAGACCCCTCATATTTATGTTGCCAACTGGTTTTACGGCGCGTTTATCCTTACGGTAGCGATTTTACATATCGTTAACTCAGCGGCAATGCCGGTGAGCTTGATGAAATCATATTCTGCTTATTCCGGCACCATCGACGCGATGGTGCAGTGGTGGTACGGGCACAATGCGGTGGGCTTTTTCTTAACCGCTGGTTTTCTTGGCATCATGTATTATTTCGTGCCAAAGCAGGCAGGCCGTCCGGTGTTCTCGTATCGTTTATCGGTAGTGCATTTCTGGGCTTTGATCTCAACATATATGTGGGCCGGTCCGCATCATCTGCATTACAGCACTTTGCCTGACTGGGCGCAGTCGGTCGGCATGGCTTTCTCACTGATCCTGCTGGCGCCTTCCTGGGGTGGCATGATCAACGGTATTATGACCTTGTCGGGCGCATGGCATAAATTGCGTACCGATCCTATCCTGCGTTTCTTAATTGTTTCATTGTCTTTTTATGGCATGTCGACGTTTGAAGGGCCGATGATGTCGATCAAGACAGTCAATGCGTTGTCGCACTTCACTGACTGGACGATCGGTCACGTGCATTCAGGTGCCTTAGGCTGGGTTGCGCTGGTGACTATCGGTGCAATATACATGCTGATTCCAAAAGTATTCGGTAAAGAGGCTATGTACAGCACGCGCCTGATTGAGAATCATTTCTGGATTGCCACAATAGGCATCGTGCTTTATATCGCCTCAATGTGGGTCTCCGGCATCATGCAGGGTTTGATGTGGCGCGCGGTTAATAGTGATGGCACATTGACCTACAGCTTCGTTGAATCGCTGGCACGAATGTATCCTTATTACACTATTCGTCTGGTGGGTGGTCTGCTGTTCTTTATCGGAATGCTGATCATGGCGTACAACGTTTATAAAACTATTACAGGTCCAAGCACTTTACATGCGTCTGATGAACCTGCAACCAGAACAGCTTAAGGAGATCAGACATGAGTCATGAAGTAGTTGAAAAAAATATAGGTCTGATGGCAATACTGATTATTGTTGTCATCAGTTTTGGCGGGCTGGCTGAAATCGTACCGCTGTTTTTCTTACAGGAAACAACAGAGCCGGTTGAAGGTTTGAAACCCTATTCGGCATTACGAGTCGAAGGCCGTGACATTTACATTCGTGAGGGTTGTTATAACTGCCATTCACAAATGATCAGGCCTTTCCGTGCCGAGACAGAGCGTTATGGCCATTATTCGGTAGCCGGAGAGTATGTTTATGATCACCCGTTCCAGTGGGGCTCAAAACGCACCGGGCCTGATTTGCATCGTGTTGGCGGCCGTTACAGTGATGACTGGCATCGTGCGCATTTAATGAACCCGCGTGATGTTGTGCCCGAATCCAACATGCCTTCGTTCCCCTGGCTGGCAGAAGAGATGATCGATGCGGATGGCACAGCTGGAAAAATGACAGCATTGCGTAGAGTGGGTCTGCCTTATAGCGATGAAGAAATAGCCAACGCAAAATCTGAGGTCGAAGGTAAAACTGAAATGGATGCGCTGATTGCTTACCTGCAAGACCTGGGTACAGCGCTGAAAACACGGAGATAACGCAGATGGACATGACAGATTTCAGATCGTTTTACACTGTTGCCCTGCTGATTATTTTTGTCGGCATCTGGGCATGGGCATGGAGCCGCAGCAATAAATCAAAATTTAGTAATGCGGCCAATTCACTGTTCGATGAAAAAGAAGAACAAATGCATGCAGCATCCATGGCAGAAAAAACCAGTGATAAAAAATCATTGAGTGGAGAATAAACATGAGTAATTTTTGGAGTGGCTGGGTTATTGTGATAGCGCTGGCCAATATACTGGGTTGTGTATGGCTTATCTGGTGGGCATCGAGACCGAAGAAAGGCGAAGCCGCGAAAGGCTCGGTCACAGGTCATACCTGGGATGATGATTTACAGGAACTGAATAACCCGATGCCGCGATGGTGGTTATGGTTGTTTTACATCACCATCGTATTTGGACTGGCGTATATTATTATTTATCCGGGTTTTGGTGCCTACAAGGGGACTGCTGGCTGGACTCAAACAGGCCAGTATGAAGCTGAAATGAAAGCCGCTAAAGAAACCTACGGTCCGATTTTCTCCGCTTATGCCAAGCAGGATGCAGAAAAACTAGTCAGCAATAAAACGGCGATGGACAGTGGTCGCCGCTTGTTCATGACCTACTGTGCAACCTGTCATGGTTCGGATGCTCGTGGTTCGCAAGGCTATCCAAACCTGTCGGATAATGACTGGATTTATGGTGGCCAGCCTGAGCAGATTAAAGCCAGCATTCTGGATGGACGTCGCGGGGCCATGCCAGGCTTTGCTCATCTAGGCGAGAAAGGCATCGAAGCGGTTAGCAATCATGTGATGACGCTGAGTGGTCGCAAAGCAGATGCTGATAAAGCTGCTGCAGGTAAAACTATCTTTGAAGCACAGTGTGTGGCCTGTCACGGTGCAGATGCTAAAGGTAACATCTTTATCGGTGCGCCTAATCTGACCGACAAAACATGGCTTTATGGTTCGACTAAAGCCCACATCATTCAATCTGTGACAAAAGGTCGTAATGGTGTGATGCCAGCGCATCGCGAGTTCCTCGGCGAAGACAAGGTTCATTTGTTGTCAGCTTATATATACAGCCTGTCTAAGTAGCTTGTATTGGGTGTTCACTCTCCGCCCGGAGAGTGAACGCAGTGTAATAAAAACTCCCCTTTGTTGTGATATTAATACGGAGACATTATGTCCGAAACGAGTAAAAGTGTTCCCAAAATACAGAGAATCGTGGCGATTCTTTGGCCGTCATTTGTGGTTTCCGGAATCGCAACGATTTTGTTTTTTACGCTCTTTGACCCTGTAGAAATTATCGCTTGCATCGGTGGCTCGGATATCAGCCGCATGGGTTATTATTCCATTGGTTTCTTTATGTTCTGGCTGCTTACCTCGCTCAATAGTGTACTGACGTGCTATTTTTTGAAACCATGCAGTAAATAGTTCTGGTACCGAAGGCCGGAGCCAAAACATAAATTTAATTAAAGCCTGAGATATCAATGACAGAAAAAAATACTCAAGACGTCGAAATGACGCCGCTTGAAGAAGTCTACGCCAAGCGCAAGAAAATTTTCCCGCGGCAGGTAACCGGAATTTTTGCAAGCTTACGCTTCAGCGGTGTGATGATCTTGCTGGGTATATATTATCTCGGTCCACTACTGCAGTGGAATGGCAGGCAAGCTATTCTATTTGATTTGCCGGCGCGTAAATTTTATATCTTTGAATGGATATTCTGGCCACAGGATTTCATCTATCTGGCAGCGCTGTTAATCATTGCTGCCATTGCCTTGTTTCTGGTCACCGCACTGGCAGGGAGAGTCTGGTGTGGTTATGCCTGTCCACAAACAGTCTGGACGGAAGCCTTTCTCTGGATTGAAAGAAAAGTAGAGGGTTCGCGGGCAAGCCAGATAAAGCTGGATAAAGCCGGCTGGAGCTGGGCTAAGTTTCGCCTGAAATTTACAAAACATTTTATCTGGTTAAGTTTTTCTTTGCTGACAGGCTTTGTTTTTGTTGGCTGGTTTACACCGATTGCAGAGTTAAGCGAAAGAACGCTGAGCTTAGAGCTTGGGCCATGGGAAATATTCTGGGTATTGTTTTATGGTTTTGCAACATATGGAAATGCAGGCTGGATGCGTGAACAGGTTTGCATGTACATGTGTCCGTATGCGCGTTTTCAGAGTGCGATGTTTGATAAAAATACACTTGTTATTTCTTATGATGAAAAACGCGGGGAGCCCCGCGGTTCGCGAAAAAAAGGCAGTGATTATATAGCCGAAGGTAAGGGTGCCTGTGTTGACTGTTCGTTGTGTGTACAGGTCTGTCCGACCGGAATTGATATCCGTGATGGTTTGCAATACCAGTGCATAGGTTGCGCTGCCTGTGTTGATGTGTGCAATGAAGTCATGGAGAAAATGGGTTATGAGAAAAACCTGGTCAGCTATACCACCGAAAATGCGCTGGACGGAAAGAAAGAAAGTTTTTTCAGGCCGCGTGTGATTATCTATGTGGTTTTGCTAGCCGTCTCCACCCTGGCCTTGCTGGCTTCAATTGCTCAGCGCGTGCCGCTGGGGCTGGATATTATTCGCGACCGGAGTTCGCTGTATCGCGAGACAGATGAAGGCATGATCGAAAATGTCTATACATTAAAAGTCATGAACATGGATTTAAAAGACCACCGTTATTCACTTGCTGTCGGCGGGGTTGAAGGCTTGCTAGTGAAAAAGCCAAACAAAGGAATTCTGGTTGAAGCCGGCACGGTAGTAACTTATCCGATCAGGATTCAGGTGAATCCCGAATATCTGAAAGCAGCCAGCACAAAATTAATATTTTATCTGAATGCAATCGATGACGATGCCATTTCAATCGAAGTCGGTGGTCGTTTCCTGGGTCCGGTTTTTAATTAACACAAATTTCAAGAGTAAATGCTATGATCACGACCATGAAAAATGAGATAAATGAAAATACACCCTGGTATAAACAGTGGATGGTGTGGATGGTGATTACGCCGCCACTGACAGCAGTAATCGCCGGTATCATTACTATCAATATTGCGATTAACAGTGATGATGGTTTAGTCGTGGATGACTATTACAAACAGGGGCTGGGCATTAACCAGACCTTGCAGCGTGATCAGCTGGCGCGTGACCTGGAGCTGGCTGCAACAGCCTACTTTGAACCAGGCCAGCTTAAAGTTCGTTTTCAAAAGCAGATCAAAGAGCCTGTTTTGCGACTAAGACTGATTCACCCGACACAAAGTCAGCGAGATATAGACCTTGTTTTAGAGACATTTGCCGCAAACGCTTATCAATCTAAGTTAGACGCAAAGATAAGCGGCAGCTGGAATATTCTATTAGAACCGGAGGATAAGAGCTGGAGGATTCTGGGTCGGGTTGATCTCAATACACAAAGCAATAGTCAGCTTTCACCTAATCTTAAATAGCCGTGTGCGGGTTTACATGGCGACCATGTAAGGTACCCAGAGTAACAACAAGAGTGTTGCGAAAATAAAATCAGTCTTGATGATCTTGCTGAACTTGTTTTTTATTTCATGGGCTTGCTCTGATGAGTAAATGCGTGACATCAATATATCAAGAAAAAAGCCGGTAACCAGTAAAGGCGCAATAACAGGTAAAACCAGGGTGGGTATAAAATTCAAGCCCTCAAGGTCAAGGCTGCTACTGTTGTCGGGTTTAAAAACGATGGTAATAATGGCGAGTATGTAGAGCAAATTACGGATAGGGCCGGCCTGTGATAAAAACACAGATATTGAATTTTTCATGGCTTAAAGAGTATTTCCAGTAAATAGACAGATCATATCTAACCAGATATAAAGCGTACTTACAACCTCAATATAGACTGAATGATATTAGTGGCTCTCTGCGCGATGTCTGCAGAGTATGCGCTGCTGTTCATTGACGTATTGTGTCAATAAATCCCTGTCTTTGCGCTTGAGAGCCGTAATTTCTGTACCTAACTGAGTGTGTCGATACGGCGACCTGATGTAACGCTTGCTGCGTATTGTTAACTGACATTCAATCAACCTGCCCTGATCGAGCTTTATTTTACAGCCATTAAGAGTATCACCTTGCGTCAGCGCATCGGAGTGATTGCCGATAATATTAATTCTGAGGCCATCGTTCGATACATCTTTGACGTAGCCTGAAAGAGATGAACTGAGGCCTGCGCTTAATGTTGCGGCTATTGACTGATGTGATGGTGTCGGTAACCTGAAGGTGTTTCGGCGCTGCTCTGTGAGCATCGTATCAGGCATATTGATGATCAGAGCGGGAAAGCCTGAGCTATGAGTGGCCGTCACCAGCTTGCTGGAAAATGAGCTGGTACAGCCGCCGTCATGGAATTCGCAATGGAGCAGCAAATCTCTGTTTAACGCCATGCCTGGTGTTGGAAAAAGCTCGTCGATTAACAGCGTGTTATTTAACAGGTCAATCGATAAGAGTGAGCTCTGATAGAACTGGTCGCTGTTTTCACAGCGAATTGACAGTCTGGTTTTGTTGTCTTTGAGTGACTGAAGTTTTAACCTGGTATTTCGCGGCAGAAAATCTTCTTCAGTTGCCTCGGGGCGTTTTTTGGACAGCTGTTTTTTCAGGTATTTTATCATCTGATGCACTGTATATTTATTGTCAATAATTAGTGCTATCGGTTGTAAAAATTTTTTCTTTAGTGGCTTTCAAGTGTTTTTTTTGTATTGTGGATAACAAATATTAATGATTAGCAGGAACCAGCGGCTTTGTTTGACGGCGAGATAATGTAATGCGGAAACGCTATTTAGAATTCATATCTCGATAATTAAATTATTATGTAGTGATTTGATAATGTTTTTTAAGGCGCGGTATATGGCTGCTATCAACGAATTGATATAAATCTTATTTGAATTGTTTTTGCATTGGGTATTTCGAAATTATCAGTGGTGCTGATCTAAATCAAAACACTATGCCTTCTTTTCTCTTACGCTTATTTTATATAATTCAGGGGATAGAGCCATGAATGATCAGCAAACAATAAAAAATCTGGCAATTACTGCGCTGGTGTTTGTTTTTATTACGATGATGCTTGTTTTGGTAGCAAACGTAGTGTCTTGATGTTGCGTCAACAACAAATAAAGCCGCCAGTGCACTGGCGGCTTTATTTATTTGAGCTGTTTGATGAGTTTTTTCCAGTCTGCCAGGTCAGTAGCTGTGCCGGCTCTATGCCTTAACTGGATGCCTACTGTATGGGCAATGCCTATCGTCGGTTTGCACCATTTGACATTGCCGGTAAGCGAATACGAGCGCGCGCTGTCTTTAATAGTAATGCTCAGGTCAAGCACGCTTTTGATGGCTAGCGGATCGCGACAAGTAATTTGCAGGCCATTTTTGGATACGTCGACAGCAGCGCAGGTGAAGGTTTGTCCCAGTGCTTTGGGGTTGTCGGATGAAAAAAGTATTTTTACCTGAAAGTTTTCGTCGACAAGAAATCTTGGGTCCCGGCGCTTGTCTGCGGTATCGATAGCGAGTGTGCTTACGTCCATTGTTTTACCCTGTTAATCGTTATATAAGTTATTAGAGGTATATGAGTAACGTAATATAATTGTTATCTATGCTTTTAAAAAAGACTGATAATAGTTTATTACAAAACTGTAACGGTTGAGATCCGCTCATCTGTGTTTTATAGCCATATACGCATTGCGCTTGGCCGAAGGGAATTTTTCCAAAGAATAGCGTAACATTGTTCGCGGCATTGATGATGCGTGTTTTTTTAAAAATTGCTCTTCTGTTTGCTGATCACGTTTACCGATTTCTCGTAACATCCAGCCACAGGCTTTATGAATCAGATGCTCTTTATCGTTTAACATGAGGCGGCATATGTTAAGGCAGTCTGCAAAGTCATTGTTTTTTATAAAATGAAAAGTTGCGACTACAGCAATGCGTCGCTCCCAAAGACTCTCCGACAGAGCCAGTTTATATAAAGGCTGGCGGTCTGTATTTTCAAGCTGTGAACCTATAATGCTTGCTGATGTATCGACAAGATCCCAGTTATTAATATATTGTGTGTTACTGATGTAGAAATCATATATCTGTCCGCAGGTTTTACGGTCAGCTGTTTTATAAAGGTTTAGCAGCATGATCAGAGCCAGCAGACGCTGCTCATGAAATTCTGACTTTAGCAATGACTGAAGACTTTTCAGCGGCAGAGATTGGTATTGATGAGCCAGCTTTCTCAATACGGGCACACGAATGCCAAGAAACACGTCGCCTTCAGCGTATTGATTGTTGGCGGTCTTAAAAAAGCGTTGTGAATGAGCGGCCGTGCCTGCATCGGCAAGTGCATAAAGCTGCTGCTTTAGTTTATGCAATGCGGTCATTAACGTCCCTGTATTTTATTGCCTAAGTAGTTAAGCGGCACGCTCACTAAAGCGCAAAGCTTCTATGCCCCATTCACGATTTTGAGAGGCCGTGAGAACAAGGCAAGAAGGGCCGCCCCGGGTTCTGGTCATGCCGGCAGCACCAGGGTTGATCACCCAGGGTGATTCATCTTTATCGCAAACCTGGCTGTGAGTGTGGCCGTAGACAATAACGCGGGCCTTAGGGTGTGACTTTCTCAGAGATTCGTGGCACGGTTGATGGTGGCCATGGGCGTGGCCATGTTCGACGACCAGCAAGCCGCCGGGCAGCTGGATTTCGGCAACATCAGGCAGGGATTCAACAATCTCTTTTTGCTCTGCAGGCCAGGCGCTGTGATGATCGTTGTTGCCTGTAACGGCAAACACATGACCGAGAATGGGATGCATTTTTTCAAGTACCGTAGCGCAACAGATGTCACCGGCATGAATGGCAATATCTGACTGCTTAATAATATTTGCAATGCGTTCATCAAGAACCGTGTGTGTATCTGAAATGATCGCTATACGAAGCGATTGGTGCTGACTAAGGTCAATCATTATTGTAGGTCTTCTTATTTAACTTTGTTTTTAGCTTTATAGCGTGGACTATTGTCCATTACCGCCTCGCTTCAGCTTGTTGACGCAGCTGCAAGCTTTCTCTGCGCTCTTCCGGGCGTTTTTCATAAGCGCCGTCGTGTTAAGTGATGCTTTATCCGTACACAGAACCTGTTTCAGCAGGTCATAACCGAAGTGCATTAAAGCATAGTTATCGTTTTTAAGCTGATCCATTTTGTCAGCAGCAAGATCATGCGTTTTGCAGCACGTTCGTTTTTAACAAAATGGCGGCAGCCGTCCCTGGCGTAATTTAGCATGAAAAATAATCGCCTGCTAATTTCAGGGTGTTTTATTGGGCTTTTGTTGAAAGCTGAAATATCTTTATGGTTACGGGCATTAAACCGGCAGTCAGAATCGATAGTCACGGCATTTGGCGTGTATGAAAGGGGGGTGAGCATAGCAAGTGAGGTTAGGTCATTGATTGTTGTAACTCACTTCTTACACCGGCGAGCGTGTTTTTAGCCGCTAGTAAGACTGTCTTGAATGGTCAGATTCGGAAAAACAGGGCTGACAGGTGCTGAAAGCAAAAAAATGGCTTGCAGATATTTTATGGATTAATTTTTCAGTGAGCAGATGTTCGCTGAACGGAGTTTTTCGCAAAGCGTTTTAAAAAGTGATCTGGAAACAAAGATGCCAGTCAGTAAAGTTGTTTGATGTTGCTTAGATAATGGCGTCGCTTAGTGAATAAATTACATGTTACAATTTCATAGCAAAGGCGATTGAGCTGCTGGCTCAAGCATGAGCCTGTTCTGCTTTGTTGGGGCCGGTGGCGCGAAAAAAAGTTAATTGTGTATAATTAATTTGTTAAAAAAGAAAGTGACAGCTTGTCGTGCGTTGTGCGCAAATGTGTTTTCTGTGAAGCCGGTTTAAGCCGTGACAAAATCCGTCGCCATACATAATTGCGCTGCAGGCACTAAACAATATGCGCTAAAAGCAGCAGCTTAGTGTTAGTGTGTGCAACCTAGAGATCAATAACAGATAGTATTTCATCAAAATATTCATGAGGACTTTTTGCAATGCCGCAATACATTTTCGTTTACCTCGGGGGGGAGCACGCATCCAACCCGGAAGAAAGGCAAAAACATTTCACCAAATATCAGCAATGGCTGTCTTCATTGGGCGATGCGGTTGTCAGTCCGGCAATACCGTTCAAGGATACGCATACCGTGCATCCTGACAGTACGATTGATGCAGGGACCACCTCAGCAATGTCGGGGCTTAGTATCATCAAAATGGCTTCGATGGATGAGGCGTTGAAAGTGGCGCAATCCTGTCCGTTTCTGGAAATCAATGGCACGCTTGAGATTTCTGAAATGATAGACATGTCGAGTCAATCGAATTAGTTTCTATATTAGTAAGTGCAGGTATTCTTAAATAGATGCGGCCGAATGTTCAGCTCTAAAAAATTTATTTAAGTCGTGTGCTGCAAACCACCAGGCCGGTTAATCCAGTAAAATGAAAAGTCACTCAGCCACGACTGAAGATATGCCAGGTGGTGTGGAATAGCGATTAAAAGCCATGTCACCGAATATAGCTTTACGTGAAGATGGATGCATCAGATGGTCTGCTGCGTATTCGCCGTGTTAGCGGTAAAATCGTAACGGGCATTGATGCTGGCTATAACGCAAAAACTGGCAGATAAGCGCGGCCTGTAAACATTTAACGTGCCTCGGCCGTGCTTAACTGGTGACTGTCATCATCACTCACATTTGAAGCTTATGTGCAATTTGAGCTCATACAGACTTAATTTCGTGGCGGAAAAAACGTGCCTCATTCAGGCTCATTTTATATTGGGCAATGCTAATCGTTGCCATGCTGCAATAATATGGTTATATTCTTAATCCGGCCGCAACGAGCTCTCTCGAATTTGCGGGGCGTGGAATTTATATAGGGTAATAAATAGAATTTATATATAGGGAAATTAAGAGGAATTAATATATAGGGTAATAAATTTTCTATATTCGACGGCTAATAAATTTAAAGTATATAATCTTCCGACAAAAATATTTTAGGGGAATAAAATGTTCACGAACAATCCTTTTGCCGAGCTTTCGGCATTAATTTCAACTGATGTAATGCAGATGTATATCATCATCATGGCTATATTGGTCGCTGGCGGCACAATACTGGACATGATGCATAAGAAAAGTGCGAAGTACTTTTTCTTAGATTCGGCAAAAAATGCAAAAAATGCCAAGCGCTCTGTAGGTGCTGGTGAAAAAGCGGGCCTTGCCGTTGCAACGCTAGCAAATGAAGTTTTAACGTCTGGCGAATTCTGCAGCATGAAACGCAGAATTTCACACCTGCTGACTATGTACGGTTTCATTTTCTTTGTTGCAACGACTGCAATCATGATCTTTGAAGTGTCTTCAGCAGCTGTTGTAGCTCAGCTTTGGCATATCGGTGCATTGATGCTTTGTCTTGGTGGTTACTGGTTCTGGTTCTTTATCCGCGTTGACGTGGCGGCAGAAGGTGCCAAGTGGTATAAATTAGTTCGTGCAGATATCTTCATTGTTTCTCTTTTCACAACTGCAACATTCGCTTTAATCTGGTCTTATCTGCAGTCTAAAGGCATGAATGGCAAAGTTGGTGAGATGGGGTTAACAACCTTGTTCTTCGTTTTGTTCATCGTTTCAAACACAACGCTTTTTGCCAGTGTATTGTGGTCTAAGTTTGCACATATGTTCTTTAAACCTGCTGCAGCATTCCAAAAACGTGTTGCTCATGCAGATGGTTCAAATTTAAATTTACCAGGCGATTTCGATTTGTCTTCACCTGAAGTACAGGCAAGATTTCCGGATATTCCAGAATACATGGGTAAGAACCCGGAAAACATGGGTGCAGGTATCAGACGTGAAGCACCAAACCATTACTAATATTAATCTAATAACAATTATTTAAGAAAGAGAGAATATATTATGCCTACTTTTGTATATATGACTCGATGTGATGGTTGTGGACAGTGCGTTGATATCTGCCCATCTGACATCATGCACATCGATAAGACATTACGTCGTGCTTACAATATTGAACCTAACATGTGTTGGGAATGTTATTCGTGCGTAAAAGCTTGCCCGCATCACGCGATTGATGTACGTGGTTACGCTGATTTTGCTCCGCTGGGCTCTTCTGTTCGTGTCCACCGTGATGAAGAAAAAGGAACGATTGCATGGCGCATCAAGTTCCGTAACGGCAAAAAAGATATGGAGCTTTTGGCGCCTATCACAACTAAGCCTTGGGGATCGTGCATTCCACAACTAGCTAACGAAGCGGCACCAGCCGACAGCATGCGTGACACTGAGCTGCTATATAACGAGCCAAAGTATGTCGCTATGAATGACAATGCTTTAATGACGCTAGAATCAAATGGCTTGGAAATCAAAGAAGGGGTGTACTACTAATGGGCTACAAGACAATAATTGAAGACGATATCGACATTCTCGTCGCAGGTGCAGGCCTTGGTGGTACAGGTGCTGCTTTCGAAGCAAGATACTGGGGTAAAGATAAGAAAATCGTTATTGCTGAAAAAGCAAACATCGATCGTTCTGGTGCGGTTGCACAGGGTCTTTACGCAATTAACTGCTACATGGGAACACGTTTCGGCGAAAACAATCCTGAAGATCACGTACGTTATGCACGTATCGATTTAATGGGTATGGTTCGTGAAGATTTAGCGTTCGATATGGCGCGTCACGTTGACTCGGCTGTGCATCAGTTCGAGGAATGGGGTCTGCCTATCATGCGTAACACCAAGACTGGCGCTTACCTGCGTGAAGGTCGCTGGCAGATCATGATTCACGGTGAATCATACAAGCCAATCGTTGCAGAAGCGGCGAAAAACTCGGCTGATAAAGTATTCAACCGTGTTTGTGTAACGCACTTATTAATGGATGAATCTAAAGAAAACCGTGTTGCCGGTGCTGTTGGTTTCAACGTCCGTACTGGTAACTACCACGTATTCAAGTCTAAGACTGTCATCTGTGGTGCAGGTGGTGCTTCTAACATCTTTAAGCCTCGTTCAGTGGGTGAAGGCGCGGGTCGTGTATGGTACGCACCATGGTCATCGGGTTCTGCATACGGTCTTATGATCGAAGCGGGCGCGAAAATGACACAGATGGAAAACCGTATCGTATTAGCACGTTTCAAAGATGGTTACGGCCCAGTTGGCGCATACTTTTTACACCTTAAAACATATACACAAAATGCTTACGGTGACGAGTACGAATCAAAATGGTTCCCTGAGCTACAGGAAAGAGTTGGTAAAGAATACCTGGATCCAGAAGCGTCACATGCAACGCATCGTCCAATTCCAACATGTTTACGTAACCATGCAATCATCTCTGAGGTGAATGCAGGTCGTGGTCCAATCCACATGGTTACTATGGAGGCCTTCCAGGATCCGCATTTAGAGGAAATTGGCTGGCATAACTTCCTGGGTATGACAGTTGGTCAGGCGGTACTTTGGGCGGCGACTGATGTTGATCCTAAATACGAAAACCCTGAATTAACTACTTCAGAGCCATACGTAATGGGTTCACACGCTACAGGTTGTGGTGCATGGTGTTCAGGTCCTGAAGATGTCTCACCAGAAGAATACTTCTGGGGCTACAACCGTATGACAACGATTGAAGGTCTGTTTGGTGCAGGTGATGCGGTAGGTGGAACTCCACACGCGTTCTCATCAGGTTCTTTCACTGAAGGTCGTTTAGCAGCAAAAGCAGCTTGTAAGTACATCGACGATGGCAAGGCGGAAGGCATTAGTGTTACCGATGCTCAAATCAGTCGTCGTAAAGAAGAAATCTACAAGCCAATGGAAACTTACACGGTTGGCCGTAACGAGATTGTTGCAGGTTCTGTTAACCCTAACTACATCAACCCACGTCAGGGTCTGGATCGTTTACAGAAACTGATGGATGAGTACTGTGGTGGTTTTGGTGTTAACTACATGACTAACGACAAGCTCCTGAACATCGGTTTGAAGAAGATGGCGATTCTGGGTGAAGATCTGGATAAAGTTGCTGCATCAGATATCCATGAGCTTTTACGTGCATGGGAACTGAAGCATCGTTTCTTAACGTCTGAGTCTGTATTCCAGCACACGATGTTCCGTAAGGAAACTCGCTGGCCTGGTTACTACTACCGTGGTGACGCGATGAAGCTGGATGATGCGAACTGGCATGTATTGACAGTTTCTCGTCGCGATCCTAAAACAGGTGAGTACACGATGGAAAAAGCGCCTCTGTACCACCTTGTAGGTGACATCGAGGACAAAGATCTGGCTAAACTGAAAGCGGAAGGCCACCACTAAGCAAATAAAGACTTGATTTATTATCTGTAAATCAGGTCTTTAAATAAATTTGCGAAATAAAAAGGACTGACATGTATAATGTTGGTCCTTTTTTTTCTCGTGAGAGTGTATTGGTCTCAGGCGAGACAAATTTAAAGAAAACTTTATATATTTTCGTGAGACAGTTAGATGAACATTATTGAAAACACAGATGAAGAGCTTTTAGAGCATGCGCACCCAATGTGGGCTGATCTTGTTAAGTACTCAAATGAAGGCAACTACGGAGCTTTTACCCGTAACTTCTCGGCTTCTTTTATGAAGGGTGCAAATGAAGTTGAAATGGGCAAACAATTTGCGCGTAGCGATTTAGCAAAAAACCTGTCAGATGATTATACCTATCTTGGCATGATACGCCGAGGTGAACATGTCACCGTTCTTTATAAAGTGATTAACAAAAAAGACAAAGGTGAGTGGCTGGGTAGACTGGTGCTTGGTTACGAGAAAGAGAAAGTTAAAATATTTGGTGCAACCCTTTTCTAATTGTCAGATTTAAAGATCCAGATTTAAGAGTAAGCTGTAAAAAAGTGTAAGATGAAAAGGTTAGTTAGATATGTCAGATACAATTGAAGACGAAAAATTCGTCGAATTAAATTACAAGGTCGTCGATGACAAAACCGGTGATGTACTGGTCACTATAGACTACCCGCTGGGTTATGTTCATGGTGTCAATGATGTGATGTCAGAAGAAGTGACCAAGCATCTTTATGGTAAAAAAGTCGGCGATATTATCGAAGTGCCCGTGGATACACGGCTGTTATACGGTGAGCGGGATGAGTCACTGGTATTTACCGATCATATTGAAAATGTGCCAGAGGAATACAGAGAAATCGGCATGACCATTACCATGGAAAATGAAAAGGGTGAACCCAAAAGTTTCATTGTTACGCGTTTTGATGACAAAACCTTAACCGTTGATGGAAATAATCCATTATGTGGCAGAGACGTTACTTTCGTAATGGAAGTTTTGACGATACGTGAAGCCACCGATGAAGAAGTTGACCTTGGTGGAGCTGTAGATGCCAATCCTGATCTAAATGACATACTAGACCGAGCAGAATGAATTACTCAGACAACAGCATTTTATACCCGGACAACCGTGCTCTTGAGCGTGCAATAGTCAATTCACTCGGCCTGCTAAGTGAAGAGGTGGCGGCTTTATCTGCCCCGGATGGCTCAGTAACGGTTGCTGATAATTTTGTACATACACGAGGCAATTTCGAGCAGCAGCGTTTCAGTAGCAACATCCTTGAGCCCTTACGCGAGACACTTGAAGCATTATTGACAGCGGAATACCGTCAACAGGAGCCATTAGCCTGGGCTGAGATGCAGAACCGGCTTGGTAATATTCTCGGAGCTCTGGGTCAGCAGCAACGAGATGCGGCGCTGTATGAAAAAGCGATTGAGTGTTTCAACAGTGCGCTCACAGAGTTAAGTCAGGAAGACAGCCCGTTTGATTGGGCGGCAACGCAGGCTAACCTGGGTACGGCTTTACAGGCATTGGGTCGACAGCAGTCTGATTTAAAAGCATTGAATAAGTCTATTGATGCCTATACCGCTGCGCTTCTGCAATGGTCTCGCAAAGAAACGCCTGAAGAATGGGCCTTAACCATGCAGCAACTGGGTGCGACCTTTCATGCCTATGGCAAGCTGCTTGAAGGTAATCGTACATTTCAGAAAGCCGTTGTTTCTTATAAAAATGCACTGGCTGAGTTCGATGCAGATAATCATGCTTTAGAGCTGGTCGCGACACACAATAACCGTGGTGCAGTACTGCATAATCTGGCTGAGTCAGAAGAAAACCCGCAGCGCATGGAAGAAGCAATCAGATCCTATGAAACTGCTTTGACGGTATGTATGGAGCAGCAACTGCCGATTCATCACGCGGTACTATGCAGGGTAAATAAATTTTCTGCGCAAAGTGTCATGGCCGAGCTAAACAAAGATACGGCACTTGCTGATGAAGTGGCCGATGAGTTTGAAATCATCCTTGAATGTTTTCCGCATGCCCTGCAGCCGCTCTGCGCAAAGTATTGCGAAGAGCAGATGAAGAAGATGCGGGAAATGGCGGAAAGCTCTGCTGCCTAAAGCTTTATTGGCAAAGGCGGCAGCCAGCCCGGCTTATTTGAAATCCGGGTCATGTTAAATCCGCGTCAGATCCGTTCAGATAATTCGTAATCAATGTTAATGAATGCACCGATCTCAGAACAAAACCTGATCACACGTGCACCAAAGCCGACATCGGGTTTGGTTTCATCCTTATCGATAGACAACGTTAATACAAGCCCGATTCTTGGGGACAAGTTATGAGTCTTGCATATCTCGATAATTTTGTCCTTGGCGGGTTCGATTTTCTTAAGAATCTCGTCATCGATGAGCTTGTAAATATCCAGCTCCTGCATGTCAGAAGTGATTGTTTCTGTTGAAAATTCCCATGAGCTAATCACAGGTTTGTCGAGGTTGCCATGCATGCCGGCATTGTTAACCGATGTGGGCTCCAGACCAATAAATTTTGTGACGAGATCAGGGTCGAAATGATAACCAGAGATGCCGAAATAAGCGCGTCCTTTATTAGATGCCACGGATAGTTCCTCTTCAAAAATAGTCGATAAATCGCTCGATTATAACGTGTAGGACGGACATTTGCCGTATTAACTTTTCTTAGGGTGGGTAAATAACTATTTATTATGTTTTTGTATAAAAAGATGTGAAAATTGCTCAAATTTAACAATACTTTTAGCGGCTATAGCGCGGCATTAGGCTGCTTGCAGATCTGGGCGATCTGGCTACTAAAGTTAACACAAAGAACAAGGGTATTAAATTTGTCAGCTGCGGATACTAAAGAAAAAAAGCGAGATCCCAATAACCCGTGTTTATTTTGCAAAGACCCTAAAGGGGTCTCCCTGACGGCTGAGCTGGCATACAGCGCCCGTGATACCTACGGCGTGAGTCCGGGTCATACATTGATCATTCCAAAACGCCACGTCGCCAGCTTTTTTGAGCTGACGCCGGCAGAGGTTGCGGCCTGTATGGAACTTATTAATGAGGAGAAAAAAAACATTGATGAGGAGTTTCATCCAGATGGTTATAATATAGGGGTTAATATAGGTCCGGCAGCAGGACAGAGTATTTTTCATGTGCACATTCACATCATTCCCCGCTACGAAGGTGATGTTGAAAACCCGCAGGGTGGAGTGCGGCACGTGATAGCAAAAAAGGCGCATTACAAGCGCTAAAATAGTATAATTTAGTCGGTTTACTGGGAGGGGCTGACATATTTGTTTATCTTCCTCCCGCTATTAAAACAATGAGGAGTTAATATTATGGGTGAATTTACACGACCTAAGGTGCCTGAAGGCGTAACAGAGTATGTGACTACCACACAGAAAGAGATTGTTCCTGGACAGTTTGTGATTGGTTATACTACTCAATGGAAAAGCTTCCAAAAAGAAGTACCTTACCAAACACCTAAAAAGCCTTAAATTTATCCGCCGCACAGATCTTTAGATAAGATCGTGCAGCGTGACTAAATTTAGTCTGAAAAAAGCGCGCCTTTTAAGGCGCGCTTTTTTTATCTGAGTAGAAAAGCATGTTCGCAGGCTTTGCTTAAGCGGATAGATAACAATCATAAATGCGGCAATATCTGCAAGCAGCGCATCAGGCGGCCAGCGAAAGCAATATGTGCAGGCGTCATCTTTATCATTAAACAAGCTCAGCTCAAGCCCATCCCGTGGATAGATTAAGGCTTTTACAGGCATAGGGATTTGTGTTCAATCGCTTTAAGATGTTTTAGACGACTATCAGACATACACTCCGATTTTAGCGCCAGCATCGACTGAGGCAGGCACTGCTGATGTGATCAGCGCTGAAGTGAGCCTATTCCTGTGGCCAGTATAACGCTACGCTGATTTTTTTCACTGATGACGAGAGATTCTAGCTGCTACGGATCGAAAATAGGGGGGGGCAAGTTCGTCCTGGCGCCCTGTCGGATTAGAAATACATAGGCTAAAAAATAGCCCTGAGTCCTTTATCTGGCTTTAATTCTTGTCACCAAAAATATCATCAGGAATCAGTGTATAGAAATGAGGGACGTAAGTTAAAACGGTGCCCTGGAATACGCCAAGATTTCTCCATGTGTCAATCAGTTGTGCGAGAAGTGATGGGTTATCAATATCTTGTGTTAAGGCTTCTAATATCGATATTAATGGCTTTAAGCTGGGTTCATTCGCGTAGGTAGTTAACAATTCTATTGAGTCTTCAATATTAGCGACGTTTAAATTGACAGTAGAGTTGTGCATAGTACGTTTATCCATTTTTATAAAAACCCGGAGGCGCTATTGTATTGCAATATACGCTATTAAATCACCCTGGCCTCATTTATTTTCTATAAGCCTCACCGAGGCGCTAGAATAAGCCAATGTATAAATTGAGATGCCGCTTTTACAAACGGCTCATGATTCACGGCGTTTAATTCAGAAGATTATTTAGAGTATTGCTCATTTAATGGTCTTCATTGCGCGATAGCGCGCAGTGATTCGAAGTGTTGCACGTAAGAGGCCGTCGCGTTGCTTGTTTTCTATTGGTGCATAAAGTCAATGTATGATGCGATGATTATATTATCGTCGTGACGGCAGCTGTCTTTTACGCCAGAAGATCATTATATTTAAAACTGATATTTTTATCAGTCAATAAACATTTTTGTTTATAAAGTTAGCGCATTGTACTGTAAATTGATCTTTACTGAGTTTTTAAGAGTTTTTAAATTAGGATCGAATGCATGGCTGATGACAGCGTAAGAGAGATCAGAATTAACCCGATAGTACCCAGTGAGTCGGTACTGGTAGCGACAGCAAGAGGAATGCGGCCGCGCAAACAAGAAGAGGTGGTGGCCAGAGACACGCGCGAGCATGTAGAGAGCTGTCCCTTTTGTAAAGGTAATGAAGACAAAACCCCGGCAACCATAGCGGCTTTTCCGAATGAGAAAGACTGGTGTATTCGCATTGTTGAAAATTTATTCCCAATATTGGGTGATGACAGTGAAGCAGCGGCTATCAATTTTGGTTTGCAGCAGGTTATCAGTGGTTATGGCCGCCATGAAGTGATTATTGACCATCATCAGCACGGTATTTCAGTTTATGAAATGAGTGAAGAGCACCTGCAGATGCTATTTGCTGCATATCGACAACGCATGATGGAATTATATGAGTCTGACTCTCGTTTAAAGTATGCATTAGTGTTTAAAAACTTTGGCCCTGCTGCCGGTGCCAGCATTCCGCACACACATAGTCAGATTATCGCCATGCCGGTGGTACCAGAGAATGTGATCAATGAGGTCGAGCATTCACGCATGTATTATCGCAAGCATAACCATTGCGTATTTTGCAGCCTGATCGATGAGGCCCTGACTTATGAAGCCACCATATATGACCGCCAGTCAGGCGAAGTACGGCGCAAGATTAATGTGGGCCAGTATGTAATTGAACGCGGTGAGCGTTTTGTGGCGATTAAACCGTTTGCCAGTCGCTATGAGTGGGAAGTGCATATCATGCCGCTTGTGCATGCAAGTGATTTCAGCAACGTGACAGATGAAGACTTGCAGGATTTATCACAGGTACTAAAGCGCACCATGAAGCGCCTGGAGCATGTTATTGGCGGCGCACAATATAATTTCTTTTTGCATTCTATTCCCCGTGCCGAAGAATACAGCGATTGCAAAGACAGCTATCACTGGCACCTTGAAATTTGTCCGCGGACATCCATACCGACGGGTTTTGAGTTAGGCAGCGGATTATTTGTAAGCACCATCTCTCCTGAGGATGCAGCGCAACAATTAAGGGATGTGAATATAGATTGAGCTAAGCGGCTGTAAGGATAGAACTATTCAGTCAGCAGGGGCGAAGACAAGATGCCGACCTTTATTGTGGCAACAGCCAGACAATAGTGACGGCGTTGAACGTAACCGTATGCGTCAAAGGCCAGCACGGTGCGGCAGGCAGTTAGTACAGACAGGCAGGAAAAAACAGGCTTATTAGTATATCAGAATATAAAAATAACTCATCGCTGCCTTAATACTATTAATAAGCATAAGCCGTTTAATGCTTTATGATAGAGCCACAAAAAATTTATGGTCATGTCGGCTCAGGTACGGCAAGTCCAGCATAATATAAAAGCAAAGATTAGGAGAAAAAAATGATTAAACCGCACGGTTCTGACGAGCTGAATCCATTATTTGTATACGATACGGCTGAAAATGAAGCCTTACAAAAAGAAGCCGAAGGTTTGGCTTCAATTGTTGTAAGTTCGGCAGCAGCGGCTAATGCAGTTATGTTAGGCGGTGGATATTTTAATCCGCTAACAGGTTATATGAACAAAGCTGATGCACTGTCAGTGGCAACAGATATGAAAACCACTTCGGGCTTATTCTGGCCGACACCGGTTTTAAATCTGGTTGATGATGCCGCTAATATTAAAGCCGGTGACCGCATTGCGTTAAAAGACCCTAATGTTGAAGGTAACCCGGTTGTTGCGGTGATGGATGTGGAGGCAGTTGAAGAGTTTACTGCCGATGAGAAAAAGCTGATTGCAGATAAAGTATATGCCGCCAGCCCTGATGAAGATCACCCGGGTGTCGACGCTTTCAATGCACAAGGCAATGTGGTTTTATCGGGCCCGATTAAAGTTTTAAATTTTTCATATTTCCAGACTGAATTCCCCGATACTTTCCGTACAGCGGTTGAAATCAGAAATGAAATTGCAGAGCGTGGCTGGAAAAAAGTAGTGGCTTTCCAGACGCGTAACCCAATGCATCTGGCTCACGAAGAACTGTGCCACATGGCAATGGAGCGTTTAGGTTGTGATGGCCTGGTTATTCACATGCTGCTGGGTAAATTAAAAGCCGGTGATATTCCAGCTCCCGTTCGCGACGCGGCGATTCGTAAAATGGTAGAACTGTACTTCCCGGAAAACAGTGCGATGGTAACCGGTTACGGTTTTGATATGCTCTATGCCGGCCCTCGCGAAGCTGTCTTGCATGCCGTTTTCCGTCAGAACATGGGAGCGACTCACTTTATCATCGGCCGTGACCATGCCGGTGTCGGTGATCATTACGGCGCGTTTGATGCGCAGACCATTTTTGATGACCAGGTACCGGCAGGCGCACTGGATATTGAAATCTTCCGTGCCGATCACACCGCGTACTCCAAGAAATTAGATAAAGTGGTAATGATGTGTGAAGCGCCGGATCATACAAAAGATGATTTTGTCTTATTATCAGGCACTAAAGTGCGTGAAATGTTAGGTAATGGTATTGCGCCACCTAAAGAATTTTCTCGTCCCGAGGTGGCTCAAATACTGATGGATTATTATAAAAGCATCAGCTAACGATTAACTTAATTGTTTTGCTCAATAAAAAAGGCACTGCAATAGCAGTGCCTTTTTTATTTCAGATTCGACCGCTAGCTATTCAAACTAATGAACGCGAGTCAGGCTGACTCCAGCATCAGTCAAAGTCAGGCTATGGCCATTGATATTAAAATTAATAGCCGCCGCTGGAATTTGGCAAGGATTTGCATCATTATCAAATCCTCCGACACCATTTTGAATATGACCCGTAATGCTTAACTGGCCATTAATGCTGCCGTCTCCTGCATCGCTATAACTCACACTATAGGTACCGATTTCTGCAAGCGGTGTGCTGGCATTGTTACAGCCCGTGGTGCCGCTGAAGGGTTTTGCCACTGAAAATAATGACCATCGCTGTAAAAAACCAGCAGCGAAGAGGCCCCAGCATCATAAGCCAAAGGCGTATTGTTGGCGGCATCTAACAGCCATGCGCCGACAATCTGGCTGCCCGCATCGATGACCTGAACAAAATCAAACGCCTCTGATGAAGCCGTAAGAGAGGCTGCCAGTGAATGCGCACCCGTCGATGGGTTGACGGCTGTCGAGGTGACATCAAACTGTAGCCCGACCGGGTCAAAACCACCATCGCCATCAACAATATGACTGTCAATGCTATAACTAGAGCCGGAGACAGTGTAAGTACCAATCTCATGAGAATCAGCGCTGCAGTTGCCAGCGGCTGTATTGCACCACTGGAAATAATGATTATTAGGAAAATACACCAGAATATGATCATCAAAGCCGGCTGTGCCGGTGTCGAGCGCGCCTGTCATCGTCGCTATGCTGCGTTCAAAGCTATATACACTATTACTGGGCGTGGTGAGTGTTAGCTGGTTAGCGTTGATTGTATAGCTCATGCTGAACGGGTTGCCGTTATTATCAATACCGCCGTCCTGCTGCAATGTCGCACCAATGTGGTCCGTTGTGACGGTAGTGGTCAGCGTGTCGGCGGTATAGCTATAAGTGCCGCTTTCTACGCCATTGGGTAGCTCACCGTTTAATTCTGTGTAACTAAAGCTGCCATCGCTGTTAAAAGTAAAATAGGCATCGTTTGTGGTGGCAACGCCATCCACAGCGGTGAATTTCCAGGTTCCGGTAATGCCGGCGAGGCTGCTGTTATTATCAGTGGGTTGAGTGGTAGAGCCGGCATCAGGTGCAGTGCTCTGGCTTTCGCATCCCCAAAGAAAAAGAGTCAACAGCAAGCTGCTAATCAGCTGAAAGTGTTTTAAATTCAAGGTAGGGTCCTCACAGCTTAGAAATAAAGGTAAGGTAATATAAAAATATCAGAGAGCGGATGTCTTCACCTATTTGGGTGAAATAAGATGCTTTTTCAGGCGGTTAATGTGGAAGCGTGATATAAACCGTTGTGCCGCTGTTTACCGCGCTTGTTAACCAGATGTCACCCCGGTGCAGGTTGATGATGCTTTTTGCAAGGCTGAGCCCGATACCGACGCCTTCAAATTGTCGGTTGTCTTTTTCTTCAACTTGTCTGAATTCATCAAAAATAATGTCTAATTTTTCTGCTGGAATACCAACGCCCGTGTCTTCTATGGCAATCAGAATAAGACCAGTTGCAGCTGTTTTATCATGGTCTGGCAAGGGCTCTCCCTGGTTGATCTTTGTAATGCGGATATCGACCGTTCCGCGCACTGTAAACTTGATGGCATTATCAATAATATAATGAAAAGCCTTGCGCAAAAGTGTCATGTCGGCAGTCGTCTCCAAAGAATAATGTGACTGCAGCACGGGGAAAACGGTCGATGAATAGTTATGGAAATGGCTGTCATCAATGATAGCTTGTATTAATAAATCCAAATCAACGAGGGTAGTTTGCAGCTCAATCGTATTGCTCTTGAGTTTACTGTAGAGCATGATGTTGTCGATATTATAGGTCAGCTCCTGACCGCTCTCTAAAATGTTCCTGATATTGTCAGTTTGCATCTCAGAAAGTTTGTCTTCATCTAACAGAAGAAGTTGTGAAAAACCTAAAATCGAATTCAGAGGCGTTTTAAGTTCGTGTGTCATGGTTGAAATAATAGCGCTTTTGAGGGCGCTGGATTCCAGCGCTTTTTCGGTCTCGGCAGCCAGCTGCTCAAGCGACTGCGCTAGTTCCTGTTCTGTATTGACCAGCTTTGAAACGTCGGTGCGAATGGCAATGTACTGATAAGGAATACCATTGTCATCAAGGAAAGGCACAATAGTTGTCTCAACCCAGTAATAGCTGCCGTCTTTTTTTCTGTTGCGGATTTCACCGTGCCAGGTTTCACCACTGTAGATCGTGGTCATCATATTGCGAAAAAACGTTTTGTTATGATAACCGGAATTAACAATACTGTGTGGCTGACCGAGCAGCTCGTTTTCATTATACTGACTGATTTCGCAGAATTTATCATTAACGTAAGTGATACGGCTGGAGGTATCAGCGATGCTGACAATAGCATGTTCATCAAGCGCATGTTCTATGTTTTGTAAACTGCTGAGGCTGTCAGATAATGCTTTGTGTGTAATGTGTAACTCGTTTATGTTGCGTGTCAGGCGCCTGTAAATAAAAGTTGCAATGCTTATGCAGAAAATAATAACAATGACGCCAGTTGTGATTATGATGAAAGAAATATCGTTTAATTGTTTAACCAATAAAAAAGTTGTTTCTCTTATTTCATTGTTTTGATAGCCGGATAAGTCGTTAAGGTATCTTGTGTTTTGCTGTTGTAATGGCAGAGATTTTGTTAAAAATAGATTTAGAGCCTCTGTCTCTTTATCGGCAAGAGACAGTTCGATGACTCTGTGTTGAAAAGGGACTACAAGTTTTGACTCTTCCTTATGTGTATTTAAAAGATGGTGTTCGTATAGGTCAAGCTCATCAGATAAAAGCTCTGTTCTGCGCAACATAAAGGTTTCACCCAGATTGTAGATTGTCTGTGCAATTTCATCTTTTTCAAACGTGTCTTTGCTTTGCAGCAGTTTTAACATTAAAACAGAACGTTTGTGGGTGATTTCCTGTAATGTGTTTGATATTAATGTGTGGCGTCCTTCTTTGAGGATGCCATTTTCTATTGTTGTTTTAGATAGCTTAAATTGATAGAGGCTGATAACAAGCAAGCTAATGACTAATATGATCACTAAGGCAAAACCGCTTAGTATTATGGTGGTAGGCTTTGTCGTCATACAGGGGCTCTGGCTGTAATTAATGCAGATTAATCTGATAAAGATTTATTATTATTATTTTAGATAATGTCGCAGGACAGTGAATGTATCAGCGTATTATCTGTTGTTATTAAGTATAATAGATATTATTCGTCTCGCCACTCTAAATGTAACAAATTGCAGTATTGATGGCTGTTGTGCTCATGCTGCGGCAATCAGGTAATCAGTGTGTGATTTCATGTAAAACGATATTTTCAGTCAAATCAAACGAACCTCGCCTTGTAAGCCAGACTTTCATTAGCAGGCAATGACAATGACTCTCGTCAGATGCAATATATAGGCAATCACTTTCATAACATTGTTTTAGCGCTCTTTAAGCGTGAGTCGCCGGCTATTTTGGTAACTGTTATGGCTTATAAAGGATGGTTAAATGACACGCTTCATGGGCAAATTGTTATCATTGATCAGCTTCAAATATAGATATTGCGCTGGTGATTGTTTATTGCCATCATGCGCAGGTGTTATTTATTTATTTTGTCAGCGAACAGAGGTCAGGCTCAGTTTTGTGCGGCACTGACAGGCAATGTGTTTTTTAATATGGCGCATTGCATAGCCAAACAGCATTGTGGTTTGCCAGACGACTGATTGAGTGACAGATAAAAGCGGCAAATATATTACTGTTTTAACAATTGAAGAAGATAAAACTATGAAAATTAAATACCACATAATAGGTGCCATCGGTGGCGGTATTCTTGGTGCATTGCTAGGCTATTTGCTAAAAGGCAATGCCGGGGTATTATTCGGCGTCATTTACGGCATTGTGTTCGGTGAAATTGCTGCTGTCTCTGTCGGCATCAGGAAAAAACGCGAGTCAGAATAAAGCGTGACATAAAAAAAGGCGTGACAATTGTCACGCCTTTTTGACTATCAGCTAATGAAAGATTTAAAGCATCGGTACCAGTAATAATGCAACGATATTCATAATCTTGATTAACGGGTTAATCGCAGGGCCTGCCGTATCTTTGTACGGATCACCTACCGTGTCACCTGTTACCGCTGCTTTATGCGCATCGGAACCTTTGCCGCCGTGGTTACCGTCTTCGATGTATTTCTTCGCGTTATCCCATGCGCCACCACCGGTGGTCATTGAGATGGCAACGAATAAACCGGTTACAATCGTACCGATTAAAACGCCACCTAAGGCTTCAGCGCCTAAAGTCAGTCCGACAATAATAGGCACGGCTACTGGTAACAGTGAAGGAATAATCATTTCTTTGATGGCGGCTTTGGTTAACATGTCGACCGCTTTTGAATAGTCAGGCTTTTGTGTTTTATCCATAATGCCTGGCATTTCTTTGAACTGACGGCGCACTTCGTTAACGATATCACCGGCTGCACGGCCCACGGCTTCCATTGCCATAGCGCCAAACAGGTAAGGGATCAGGCCGCCAATGAACAGGCCAATGATGACCATGTGGTTTGACAAGTCAAAGGTAACGGCCTTGCCGGCTGATTCCAGGGTGTTGGTGAAGTCAGCAAACAGTACCAGTGTTGCTAAGCCGGCAGAACCTATGGCATAACCTTTAGTCACGGCTTTGGTCGTGTTGCCAACCGCATCCAGCGCATCGGTTGTTTCCCGCACGTCTTCGGGTAACTCTGCCATTTCAGCAATGCCGCCGGCATTGTCTGTGATCGGACCGTATGCATCCAGTGCGACGATAATGCCGGTCATTGATAACATTGAAGTCGCGGCGATTGCAATGCCATAAAGGCCTGCTAAATGATGCGCTCCCCAGATTGACGCGCAGACCGAGAGCACGGGCAGTGCGGTGGACTTCATAGACACACCTAAACCGGCGATGACGTTGGTACCGTCACCAGTGGTTGATGCCGCAGCGATCCTTTTAACCGGGCTGTATTCGGTGGCGGTGTAATATTCCGTGATCACAATCATCGCAACCGTCAGCGCAAGGCCAATCAGTGCGGCATAATAAAACTCGCTTGCACTGGCTGTCGCGCCGCTGGCTAACTGTATGTTCACCGAGCCCATCATTTCGTTGGTTACAAAATAAAAGGCAACAGCTGAGAAAACCGCAGATACGATGGTGCCTCTGTAGAGGGCATTCATGATCTTTGCGCCATCGGATGTTTTTACAAAGAAAGTGCCGATAATAGAGCCGATGATTGAAACACCACCAAGCACTAACGGATAAGTGACTGCCAGGTCACCGACATCTTTTAATAACAGGCCGCCCAATAACATGGTGGCGATAATCGTCACCGCATAGGTTTCAAACAAGTCAGCAGCCATGCCGGCACAGTCACCAACATTGTCGCCAACGTTGTCAGCGATGCAGGCAGGGTTACGCAGATCATCTTCCGGGATACCCGCTTCTACTTTACCGACGATGTCAGCACCAACATCGGCACCTTTAGTGAAGATGCCGCCACCCAAACGCGCGAAGATTGAAATCAGTGAGCCACCGAAGGCCAGGCCGACCAGTGCATGCAGTGCTTTGTCCTGAGGGATGCCCATATTACTTAAAATTGTGTAATAACCGGCAACGCCCAGTAATCCTAAGCCCACCACTAACATGCCGGTGATAGCACCGCCTTTAAAGGCAACCTGCAAGGCCGGGTTGATGCCGTCTTTAGCGGCCTCTGCGGTACGCGCATTAGAGCGCACAGAAACGTGCATGCCAATGTAGCCGGCAGCGCCGGAAAGAACCGCGCCGATGGCAAAACCAATGGCGGACTCCCAGCCCAGGGTAAAGCCCATGAGGAAAAATAAAATGATGCCGACAATACCAATAGTGGTGTACTGGCGAGACAGATAAGCAATCGCACCCTCACGGATAGCGGCCGAGATGCGTTTCATCTCGTCGTTGCCTTCTGATTTTTTCATGATGCTAAATATTGAAACGATACCAAATAGTATAGCAATAAATGCACAGAGCAGACTGAAAGTCAGTGCGTTCATTGTAGTCCTCCTTTTTATTATAAGTTATGGGAATACAATAACGCTGAAGCTGAAAAAGCCAACAGTTTTATGATTGTGCCCCCTGCAGGTAAAACAGTGTAACTTTTGTGTGTATATGAAATTACACCGAGAGGCTAATAAAGGAAAGTTGTTTTCTAATGATTTTTTTTATACGTGACAATGAAAAAGTTATACGTCTTGGTAATGCGTAAAATGATGATGTACATCAAGATATAATAATATTTAAGGTATCGAATTTGCTTATATAATTATGAAAAAACATTGAGCTTAGGGCTGGCGTTTATTATTCGTTAGCGTGTTGAAAGTGTTGTCATCAGGAAATAAAAAAAGAGCATCTGTAACTGCGTGATCTGCCAGGGGGGGGAGGGCGATCAGTTGCAGCAGTAGGTGTTACGTCCGGCGCGTTTGGCCTGATACATAGCGTTATCTGCAACGTGTATCAGTGACTGTATGTTTTTGCTGTGTTGCGGGAAGATACTGTATCCAATGCTGCAGCCTATATTGACAGTGTGCTGATCAATATAAAAGTCCTTATTGATGTGGCGGATGACTTTTTGAGCCACTTGTTTGACATCGGCCGCCGATTTAACCTCTGAAAGAATGATAATGAATTCATCGCCACCAAGACGGGCAGCTGTGTCTTCGGCGCGGATAGCAGATTTTAAGCGGTTGGCTACCTCAACCAGAAGCTTGTCACCGATACGATGACCGCAGCTGTCATTAACGTGCTTGAAGCGGTCAAGGTCGATATACAGTAGCGCGATTAATGTGCCGTGCCTTTTTGCATGGGCAATATTGTGTTCAAGACGTTTTTCAAATAATCGTTTATTTGGCAGGCCTGTTAATGCATCCTGATTAGCCAGTCGGGTCATGGTGAAGAGTTTACTGTGATCTGTCATTAAGCCCAGATAAAAAATAATTTCATCTTTAATATTCTTTATTGGTTTGATCTTCAGGCTTCTGGGGGTGAGTTCACCGTCTTTTTTTCGGTCCCAGATTTCACCTTGCCAAAGGCCTTTTTGGCTGATTGATCGCCACATGTCTTTATAAAACTGGCGGCTATGAACACCTGATTGCATGATGCGCGGGTTTTGACCAACCAGTTTGGTTTTTGTGTGCCCGGTCATCTGGCAGAAGGCGCTGTTAACGGTAATGATGTTTGAATTAACATCCGTCAGAATCATGCCTTCGTTTGACTGAGAGAAAGCGGACTCAAGCAGTGATATTTGCTCATGGTGCGGGTGATCTGGAAACATGTGCTGACCTCGTAATAACGAAACGCCTGTTTAGTGGTTGATAGTGTCAGTCATATTGTGTGATTTTTGGGCTTTGGGAGCAATTAGGTCTAACCCTAGTTAAGGCAGGGTTTAGTGCTTGCGTATCTAGGCAGCTAGGGGGAAACCCTGGGCTTTATGCATGGCTCTGTTTGCCCCGCAATGCCGCGGGGCAAACAGGGAGTGTTAGCCGAGGCCGTTAAAAATTTGATCGCGAATGTCTTCAACTTTACCGATGCCATTAATTTTAACGTAGTTAATGCCGGCCATGCCGCTGTAATAATTGATCAGAGGCTCGGTCTGCTCATGATAAATGTGCAGACGGTTTTTAACCGTGTCTTCCTGGTCATCATCACGCTGGATTAAGTCTTCACCGGTTTCGTCGTCCTTGCCTTCGACTTTTGGCGGGTTAAATGTAACGTGGTAAGTACGGCCTGAGTTCAGGTGCACACGACGACCACTCATGCGTTTGATAATTTCGGCATCATCGACATCAATCTCGACCACAGCATCAATTGCAATGCCCTCGGCTTTTAATGCATCGGCCTGCACTAAGGTGCGCGGAAAACCATCAAACAGGTAACCGTTTGTACAGTCATCTTCTTTAACCCGTTCTTTGATCAGGCCCATGATGATGTCATCAGAGATTAAACCGCCGGCATCCATGACTTTTTTGGCTTCAACGCCCAGTGCGGTGCCAGCTTTTACGGCCGCTCTTAACATGTCGCCAGTTGAAATTTGAGGAATGTTGTATTTTTCTTTAATGTAATTTGCCTGAGTGCCTTTGCCGGCACCGGGGCCACCTAATAAAATAACGCGCATATTTATCTCTCCAATTGTTGGGGCAAAAAAAATCAGACTGAATGTCTGATTTTTTTCATTACTTAGTGTTTAAATGCACTCGAAAACTTGATGCCGTGTTTAGTGCAACATTTCGCATCAAGTTTATGATCGCCAGGCCGTTTCTGTGCTGCCAGCCGAGCGTGATCCCCAGCCACCCAGTTCATCGTGTTGCGATGGTATGCGTGGCTGAGGTCAGGCTGCATGGCAATGCCTGCACTGGCTTTATCGAGTGTCATTTAATGCAGGCCTTATACCTCGAAGTTAGCCAGTTTTTTGGCAACAGACTGCAGTTTTAAGGTTACATAGTCCGGTAAGCCATTGGCCTTGTAAGCCGGGTACGCTTCGCCCTGGATTAATGGGTAAAGGTAATCTTTACAGGCTTGTGTGATACCAAAGCCGTCATCAGTGATGAATTCCATGGGCATCATTTTTTCAACATTAGCGACTTCAGATAACGGTGCCTGACCAATTTCCCATTTGTACGGATTATTGGATAGGCGATCAACGGTCGGCATGATGGCGTTATGACCTTGTAAAGCGAACTCGACTGCTTTTTCGCCCAGTGCATAAGCCTGCTCAACATCTGACGCAGATGCCAGGTGACGTGCAGCACGCTGCAGGTAATCGGCAACGGCCCAGTGGAACTTATAACCCAGTGCTTCTTTGATCAGGTTAGCAACAACCGGTGCAGCGCCGCCTAACTGAGCATGGCCAAATGAGTCACGTGTACCTTGCTCGGCGAGAAATTTTCCGTCTGGCCAGTGGGTGCCTTCCGAAACAACGATGGTGCAATAACCGTGCTCTTCAACTTTAGCCTGGACATTGGCCATGAATTTATCCTGGTCAAATTCTACTTCCGGGAACAGGATAACAACAGGAATGCCTTCGTCTTCGATTAAACCGCCAGCTGCAGCGATCCAGCCAGCATGCCGGCCCATTACTTCTAAGACGAAAATCTTGGTCGATGTTTTACACATTGAGCGCACATCAAAAGAAGCTTCCAGTGCAGAGACCGCTATATACTTAGCCACTGAACCAAAGCCCGGGCAGTTGTCAGTGATTGGCAGATCGTTATCAACAGTTTTGGGTACGTGAATCGCCTGCACCGGGTAACCCATCTTTTCAGACAGCTGAGAGACTTTGTAACAGGTATCTGCCGAATCACCACCACCGTTGTAGAAGAAATAACCGATGTTGTGTGCTTTAAATACTTCGATTAAACGCTCATATTCTACTTTATTGTCTTCCAGGCTTTTTAATTTAAAGCGGCATGAACCAAAGCCGCCAGAAGGTGTGTTTTTTAAAGCGGCGATATCTTCAGCCGATTCAAGATTAGTGTCGATCAGGTCCTCTTCTAATGCGCCAATAATGCCACTGCGACCGGCATAAACAGTACCGATCTTGTCTTTGTGTTTGCGTGCGGTTTCAATCACACCGCAGGCCGAGGCGTTGATAACGGCTGTTACACCACCTGATTGTGCATAAAATGCGTTTTTAATACTCATCGTTAGACTCCATTGCTGTGCAGTTTTGACTGCTTTAGTTTTTTTATCTTGAACCGCTCATGAGGGCGGCTGGTATATAAACTGTGTAGTCAGCATGAATGGTGTGACATTAATGCCAAACTAATATTTATTGTATTTATAAAAAAGGTGGCACTGTGCTATCACAGGCCACCATATAAGCGACTGATACATCAGCCTTGTTTTTTTTGTTCGCGTTGTGCGGCCTTATCTGCCTGCACCGGAGCCGGGAAATATCGCCGCTCCCCCTGTATTATTGTTGTCGTTTTCTATAGCGGCTGCCAATTGCAGCTTGCCGGGACTGCGCCCCTGACAGCAATACGCGTGTTCGCCATGTATAAAAACTGCTCCATTATGGAAAACAGAACGAGTAAAGGATAATTGAGATATTTTATGAGGTTATAAAGTGCAGTTTATATGGGCTTGAGGGCTGTTAAAGGCCAAGGCTGGTGGTGCATGTACCGACGGGCGTGTTGATTGTGGTTGCCGGTGCCTAAGAAAGCCGGCCCAAAGCAACAGATCCGGTTAAATAGTGCTGTCTCGAACTGATATTGCGCTGAAATTAAAAACAGCGTTTTGCAGTCATCGACAGATTGCCGTCACCCTGCGCGGCAGAAAATCGTAATACCCCTATATTGGCGGGTGATAAGCAATAATTTATTGCGTATAATGCAAACTTCTAATATACCTTACTCAGGAGCGCTGATATGTCAGCATGTGGTTCAGGTGATTGCGGTACCGGCGATGCGGCTCAGCAAGGCTGGCCAGAAGGCGAAGCAAGCGGTTGTAGTGCGGCAGCGCCTTTTGCCTTGCAAGTGCTGGGTGACAGCATGGAGCCCGAGTTCAAACACGAATGCATCATCGTGATTGACCCGGAAGGTGTAGTGCGCGATGAATGTTACGTGATGGCTGAAGTCAATGGCGAAAACACCTTCAGACAGCTGCGCATTTATGAAGAAAAAATTTATCTGGTGCCATTGAACGATCTGTATGAAACAGTGGAAATCGAAGGCATCAGCGTGATTAAAGGCGTGATCGTGCAGCAGGCGGGACGTCGCCGTAAAGATAGAAAATTTTATTAAGTCATCAGTTATCAGTCCAAAACCTAATATCCTGACTTAAGGCGTAAGATTTAAGATTTAAGACTGTCTTTAATCTGTATTCCCCCGGGTTTGCCTTCAATAAGCAGCGCCTTTACATGGCTGGCAATTCCATGCAGTTTGGTTTGCCAGGCACTGGCCAGCTCGGGTGTGATCTCTTCGGCCAGGGTTTGTTCAAACAGCGACAGCCAGATATTCAAATCATTTTCAGTTATACCCAGTGCCATGTGCTTGTTGATCATATCGATAGCCGCTGCGCCGTGCGGCAAGTCTGCCAAATTGCCACCTAAAGCCAGCCACCAGAACGCTGTGATTTTTTCTTCATGCGAACTAAAGTCATCGATAGCCTCAAAGTGATGAGCAATAACGGCATGTTGCCGGGCTTTCAGATAAAACTTCTGAATCACGCGATGAACATCATTTAAACCTAATTGATCAGTTAACCAGCTCATGGGTAGAATGATAGCTTATAACAATAAAAAACATATTATACATAAGAAAACAAAAAGGCAGGTTAATGAGTCTCTGGTATCAGGTTGAAAAGGCAATTAAAGAGTGCAGCGGGCAGGCGTACAAAATAAGCCATCAACAAGAAGTGGGCGGAGGCTGTATTAACAGCGCGTATCAAATCAGCGATGGCAAGACAAAATATTTTGTAAAAACAAATAACGTGGCACTGATCGATATGTTTGTTGCAGAAGCCGCAGCATTAAATGAAATGGCTGCAACCGGCACCGTAAGAGTACCGGCGGTGATTTGTTATGGCACTGTTGATAAACACAGTTTTCTCGTTTTAGAATTTTTAGAACTGCAGGCTTCGGCAGATATGACGTTATTCGCTAAACAACTGGCAGCCATGCACAAAATTTCAGCGACAGAATTCGGATGGCACCGGCCCAATGTGATTGGCTCCACAAAACAAAATAATAAGCTAACAAAAAACTGGATCGACTTCTGGCGAACACAGCGCCTTGGCTTTCAGTTAGAGCTGGCAGAAAAAAATAACTGTGGTGACGAATTATTAAGGCAGGGCGAGAGACTGAGCGATTGTCTTGACGAGTTTTTTGTAGCCTATGAGCCGAAAATATCAATGTTGCACGGTGATCTTTGGGCCGGTAATTATGCCGCCCTGGCTGACGCAACACCGGTTATATTTGACCCGGCGCTGTATTACGGTGACCGCGAAACCGATATCGCAATGACCACCTTATTCGGTGGTTTTAATGCGACGTTTTATCAGGCCTATAATGCAGTCTGGCCTTTAAACGACGGATACGAACAGCGAAAAGAACTTTATAACGTGTATCATATAATCAATCACTATAATTTGTTTGGCGGTGGTTATGAAGACCAGGCGGTGAACATGATGCAGCGCTTGCTGGCCTGATGGTTAAGCTGTACTAGCGGCTCAGTCGATTTTCGGGGCAAACCGGTTAAAGGGAGTGTTACAGTGCCGGGTTTATTGAAGATGAATATGGTCTAGATAGAGAGTCAGCGCTTTGTCGGGGTTGTCGATGAACAAGCTGAATGATTTTATTTGTTCAAGGTTAATGGTGCGGTGTTTTGGTGCGCGGGCAATGTCTGTTAAGACCGTTTTAATTGTATTCCAGCCGGGTGTTATCGTGATGCCTTTATTGAAGCGGTCATAGTATTTCTTAATTCTTTTTGCATGTTGCGCATCATAAATTTTCATTTGAACGGTTATGCTTTCTTGCGACGGATTGTAGACATGAAAAACCAGCTGGCTGTGTTGTGACCAGTCGTTGTTCAGGTGTTGCAGTGATATCGAAGGGTATTTGCCGAGAAGAAAATCAACTTTTAAAGAGTGTGTGCCGCTGACCGCGTGTTGTTGTACCCGTTTGACACGGACAAGTTTTTTATCCCAGCGGTCGAGTTCGAGCCGGGATTCAAAATCTGCGATTATCGGGAAGGACTGTCTCATCGCCAGTTCATCGATTAAATGTTTTTCAAGGTCGCGCAAACCGATAATGCAAAATATGCCGGCAAATAGAAAAGCGATGATTCGGCTTTTATTGTTTTTTTGACGGTCAAATATTACCAGGCATAGTAAACCAAGGTAGCCGCCAATAAGATTGTTGATGATGTCGTCAGTTGAGAAGTCACGTTGTATCAGCAGTTGTATGGCTTCAATGGCCGTGCCGACAATCAGACAGAAAAGTGTGGTGATGAGTATTTTTTGCAGCACCGGGACAGCGGGTTTTGCATAGTGTTTGAAATAGCTGAAGCTGATAACTGCAAATAAGACCAGGTGTCCGCTGTCCCAGAGGTCTTTGATCAGGCGGTGTTGTTGCGGACCTTTGCCGCCAACAAATAGAAAGATAATTAATATAAAAACAAAGAAAAAGACAGCGAATTTTTTCAGGCTGTCTTTGTTGAGTCTGATCTGTACGGTGATATTTATTTCATTATTGTTTATTTTTCTGCACCCAGTGCAATAGCCCGTTCGCGGCTTTCCTTGGCTTCTACGGCAGCTTTGCCAGCATCGTAACTTTGCAGGGTTTCCGGCCAGCCGAAGGTATGCTGTGAAATAAGAGTGCACAATGCCTGCATGTGTGTAGGGCTGTCATTTAGTGCAGGTATGTAATTAAATGACTGGCCGCCAGATTGCATGAAAATTTCACGGTTTTCGATGTTGATTTCCTCCAGTGTTTCAAGGCAGTCTGTAGCAAAGCCGGGACAGATTATGTCAACACTTTTGCGGCCCAGCTTTGGCAGTTCGGCCAGTGTTTCAGAACAGTAAGGCTGCAGCCATTTTGTGCGGCCAAAACGTGACTGAAAGACAACCTGCCAGCGATGGTCTGGTAGTTCCAGTTGATCGGCAATCAGTCGGGCTGTTTTGTGGCACTGGCAAAAATAGGGGTCGCCAAGCTCAAGGTTTCTTTGCGGGATACCATGAAATGAGAAGACAAGGATGTCGCCGGGTTTATTGCTTTCCCAGTGTTTGCTGATGCTTTTAACCAGAGCGTCGATGTAGAGTTTGTGATCGTGATAGCTATTGATAAAACGAATTTCTGGAATGCGGCGGTAGCTACGTAAAACCCGGCTGACTTCATCAAACACGGCGGCCGTACTGGTTGAGGAGTATTGCGGGTAAAGTGGCAACACCAGCAAGCGCTGAACGCCGGCTTTTTGTAACTCATCGAGTTCTGATTTGATGCTCGGGTTGCCGTAACGCATGGCCAGGCCGACATTAATCGGGCCGTTAAATTTATTGGTCAGCACTTTTTCAATAAACTGAGCCTGGCGGCGGCTATAGTGCAGCAAGGGAGAGCCTTGTTCTGTCCAGATTTTTTTATATTTTTTTGCGCTTTGTTTTGGCCGGGTAGTCAGAACGAAACAAAAGAGAATTGGCCACCAGATCAGCCTCGGGATTTCGATCACGCGGGTGTCGCGCAGAAATTGCGCCAGGTACTTGCGAACAGAACGGCTGGTCGGTTCGTCGGGTGTGCCCAAATTGACCAGTAAAATCCCTAATCGCTGTTGGATGCCGTGTTTGTGCAGTGGTTTCTTTTTGGCCATTTTTAGTATCAATCTGAGTTAAATATATTTATTGTTATAAGCCGCTCAGTTTATCCGATGGCAGGGGTATTTCAAGCGAAAACTCAAGAGATGATCTGATTTAGCCTTACTTATAATGGTGCTATTATGACTTGCTGCCTATCGCTGCCGGTTTTTTGGCGTGACAGTGTCTCAGCCGGTGGCAGTTTAAGTGAATGTTGGCGCTGTTGTCGGCATGATTTGTACAGGCACCGGGCCTTTTTTGTGGCTTTTTTGCGGCGCTAGCCGCCTGCCAAAAGCAATGCAAAAGCGGCCGGCGATTCATTTAATAGCAAGATTCAATCAGCCTGATTTAATATTTCAATGGATTTTCGACAAAAAGCGGCCTTTTTAGCTTTATATCAGCCAAACCTTTGTTCAAACAAAGACCTAACTCCTGTAATATACGGACACATTTTCCGGGCTTCAGGCATTTTTCAATTGTTTGCAGATCAGGTTTGAATTTACAGCAATACACTTCTATGAGTGGAGAATAATAATGGCGATACGTTTGGCTGTGCCGAATGAGATTGTACCGGGCGAGCGTCGTATAGCGCTGGAGCCAGGAGTTGCACAACGTCTGATCAAGATGGGTGTCGAGATTTCAATGGAAAAGGGAGCGGCAATCAGCTCCCATTTTTCCGATGATCAGTTTGTTGGCGTGAAGATGGTCGATTCGGTCGATGCACTTTATAAAAATGCAGACATGATCTTCAAAGTGGCGCCTCCAACTCTGGAAGAGCTGGATAAGATGAATGACGGTAGCGTCGTTGTTGGCTTTATGGCACCGCATAAAAATGCCGAAATGATGAAGAAAATGAATGAGAAAAAAATCACTTCATTTTCTATGGAGCTGGTGCCACGTATATCCCGTGCACAGTCTATGGATGCGTTATCTTCACAGGCGGCGATCTCCGGTTATAAAGGTGTGCTGATGGGCGCCGATATTGCCAGTGTCTTCTTCCCCATGTTAACCACAGCTGCGGGCACCATTCGTCCGGCGAAAGTTGTGATCATTGGCGCGGGCGTGGCCGGTTTGCAAGCCATCGCCACGGCAAAGCGTCTGGGTGCTATTGTTGAAGCCTACGATGTGCGCAGCGCGACGAAAGAGCAGTGTGAGTCTTTAGGTGCCCGTTTTATTGATACCGGTGTGTCGGCTGATGGCGAAGGCGGTTATGCGCGTGAGCTGACTGACGACGAAAAGCAGCAGCAGCGTGATGTATTAGCCAAGCATATTTCAATGGCTGATGTGGTGGTTTCAACGGCAGCGATTCCGGGGCGGCCATCACCTAAAATTATCGACAAGGCAATGGTCGACAATATGAAAGTCGGCTCAGTGATTATCGATCTGGCGGCAGAAGGCGGCGGTAACTGTGTGCTCAGTGAGCCGGGTGACGCGGTTAAATATGAAGGCCGGGTGACGATCTATGCGCCTTTGAATGTGCCAAGCCAGGTACCGGTTCATGCCAGCGAAATGTATTCAAAGAATTTGTTTAATTTAATATCGCCCTTCATTAATGAAAATGCCGAGCTGGCATTTGACTGGGAAGATGATGTTATTTCTAAATGCGTACTGACACATGATGGCGAGATCAAAGCCGACATGTACAAAGACCAATAAACCAGAGGAATGTAAGTCATGATTGAGGGCTTTACAGCACTTTATATTTTTATGTTAGCAGCATTTACCGGCTATGAAGTGATTAGTCGTGTACCTGTTATTTTGCACACACCCTTAATGTCCGGTTCAAACTTTGTTCACGGTATTGTTGTGGTCGGCGCGATGGTTGCTTTAGGTCATGCTGAAACAGGCGTTGAAATGGCGATTGGTTTTGTAGCAGTCTTTTTGGCAGCGGGTAACGCCGTGGGTGGTTATATAGCCACTGTGCGTATGCTTGAAATGTTCCAGCCAAAGAAGGGGAACTAGTTCGTGGAAATGTTAATTGAAATAGTTTACTTCATTGCAGCGGCTGTCTTTATTATCGGCCTGAAACAAATGAGTTCGCCGGTAACGGCTCGCCAGGGTATTGTCTGGGCGGGTATCGCCATGGCGATTGCAACTTTAATTACGTTTGGTGATCCGGCGGTTTATGCGCACGGCAGCATGAATGTGATTTTAATCGTTGTCGCGATTGTGGCCGGTTCCATCATTGCCTACATCACAGCAAAGCGTGTTGAAATGACCGACATGCCACAGATGATTGCGATCTATAACGGTATGGGCGGCGGCGCGGCGGCGGCAATAGCGGCTGTTGAGCTGGTTAAAGTCGCGGCTGGCGGTGAAGCGCCAAATACGACCGTACTGGTGCTGGCGACGTTAGGTGCGATCATCGGAGCGGTATCGTTCTCGGGTTCTGCGATTGCTTTTGCCAAGCTGCAGGGCTTAATCAACAAGACCCTGCGTTTGCCAATGCATATGCTCATCAACCTGATTATTTTTGCCGGCATGCTGGCGCTTGGCGGCATGATGGCTTTCACCGGTGAAATTGATCCGACTTTATTGCTGATCTTTTTTGTACTGACCATTATTTTTGGCATTATGTTTACATTGCCAATCGGTGGTGCGGACATGCCGGTGGTCATATCACTGTTCAATGCATTAACCGGTTTGGCCGTGGCATTTGAAGGTTTTGTATTGCAAAACGCGGCGATGATTATTGCCGGCACGGTGGTGGGTTCATCCGGTACATTGCTGACACAGTTAATGGCAAAAGCCATGAACCGTCCTATCTCAAATGTGCTGTTCTCAAGCTTTGGTTCTGCAGACGGCAGTACCGCCGATGAAGAAGTTGAAGGCAGCATGAAAGAGGTGCAGGCACCGGATGCAGCGATCATGATGGCTTATGCAAGCAAAGTGATCATCATTCCGGGTTACGGCATGGCCGTTGCACAGGCTCAGCACAAACTGGCTGAGCTTACGAAAGTGCTGGAAGCGCGTGGTGTTGAAGTTAAATATGCAATTCACCCGGTTGCCGGTCGTATGCCCGGTCACATGAATGTATTGCTGGCTGAGGCGGGTATTGATTATGACAAGATTTATGATCTGGAAGACATCAATCCTGAATTCCCAAGTGCGGAAGTGGCATTGGTGATCGGTGCTAATGATGTGGTCAACCCGGTGGCGCGTTCTAATCCTGACAGCCCGATTTATGGCATGCCGATACTGGATGCGGACCGTGCGCAGAATTGCATCGTGATTAAACGCGGACGTGGCGCTGGTTTCTCGGGTATCGAAAACCACCTGTTCTATGCCGATAATACACAGATGTTATACGGCGATGGCCAGAAGATGATTGGCGAGCTGGTAGCGGGTGTGAAAGAGCTGGGCTAATCACTTAGCCCACCGCTGGCAGACAGAATCTGATTTGTCATGTTAAGTTTGAAAAAGGCGGCACCGAATGGGCTGCCTTTTTTTATGTTTGTCGGTTTTGGGGTAGTATGAGCTTGAAGAGAAAAGGCGGGATAAAAAATGACCCCTGTTGAAAAATGTAAAAGCTGGGTTGAGCAGGTTGTGATAGCGCATAATTTTTGCCCGTTTGCCAAAAAAGAGTTTGATCAGGGGCGCGTCCATTTTCATGTCTGTGATGAGACGGCGGTTGAAAATGCCTTGCAGTGCGTTATTGATGAATGTCAGCGACTGGATTCGGAGCAGGCTATTGCAACAACGCTGGTAATATTCAGCCGGATATTAGAGCGTTTCGATGACTTCTGGCAGTTTGCTGAAATGGCGGATGAGCTGCTGGCGTTGCAAGGCTATCAGGGCGTTTATCAGTTAGCCAGCTTTCATCCGGATTATTGTTTTGACGCTGAGCCCGAGAACGATGCGGCTAACTATACAAATCGTTCACCGCTGCCTATGTTGCACCTGATCAGGGAAAAAAGCATGGAAAGAGCATTAGCGAGTTATCCGGATGCGGCCTCGATCCCGGGAAATAATATCGTAAAAGCGAGAGAGTTAGGCGAGGCGTATTTTAAAGACAAGCTTGATAGCATTGCAAAAGCCGGCCAGGGTGCAGATAAATGAGTCAGTTAGTAGTCAGTGACTTATATATCCACCCGGTCAAATCACTGGCGGCAGTCGCGCTGGCGTCGAGCACGCTGGACGGCTTTGGCTTACATCATGACCGGCGCTGGATGCTGGTCGATGACAGCGGCATGTTTGTTACTCAGCGATTTTTCCCGTCGATGTGTTTGATAACGGCGCTGACCGAAGGCAAACGCTTGATATTAAAAGCCAGGGGTATGCCTGATATTGTGGTCAGTGAGAGCGATTATGGTGACACCACCACGGTTACGGTGTGGCATGATCAGTGCCAGGCTGTGGATTGCGGCCAGGATGTGGCATCATGGTTGTCAGCGTTTTTGAAAAAAAACTGCCGCCTGGTGTATTTTCCTGACAAAGAAATTCGCCAGGTAGATCTTGCTTACGCAGACAAAGGCGATAAAATCGGATTCAGTGATGGCTTTCCGCTGCTGCTGATTTCACAGTCATCGCTGCATGATTTAAACAGTCGCCTATCGGCCGCCGTGGAAATGCAACGATTCCGGCCCAATATAGTGGTTAGCGGATGTGAAGCCTATGCCGAAGATGAATGGAAACGCATTGCCATCGGCGATATTACGTATCGCATTGTAAAAGCCTGTAGCCGCTGCAGCATTCCTTCCATCAATCCGCTGACAGCGGCACGCGAAACCGAACCGCTGAAAACGTTACGCACCTATCGCATGAGAGATAATAAAGTTTATTTTGGACAGAATGTCATTGCTGATAACATAGGCCAGATAAATACAGGCATGGCTGTTGAAGTGCTGGAGT
>JAOUKT010000077.1 GCA_029882395.1 Gammaproteobacteria bacterium | reverse complement strand
TAATATCAATTCTTACACCCACCACACCTTCGACCTGATTTTTTGAATTCAGAAAAGGTATAAGGTGAGTAGTATAATAGATCTCTTCATTATTTGTGGTGACGATAGCCTCTTCATAGATCACCGATTCACGGCTATCTATCGCTTCTCTTTCTTTTTCAGCAACCCGTGCGGCGGCCTGTTCTGACATCAGCTCCGAGTCACTCCTGCCGACAATATCCACTTTATTACAGTCTAAAAAATCACAATATTTCTGGTTGACGGTTATATATTTCAAGCCGGTATCTTTTAAGTACGCCTCTAGCGGCAGCTCATTCAGCACGATCTCTGCATCGTGCTTTCTGTTCTCGACAAATGTCTGTTCAAAACCGCCAATTTTCTGATTAAGCGCTGTCACAATTCCAGCCAGCACACCCCTTTCGCTATCCGACAGCCGGCTAGATAGCTCTGTGCCAATTCTTACGTTTGCAATGTCCCTCTCAAGATTGTTAATCTTCAGACATAACCCGCGTTTCTGGTTCCACCAGAGAAAATAAGCCAGCACAAATACCAGCGCAAACAGCACCAGAAAGCTTAACCAGCCAGTCTGCATGATATCTTCAATCGTCGCGTTTGATCGTCTGCTACTGATCAGCATTAGCGGTCTGTCGTTTATTCCCCTGACAATTAAGCTCGATTGCGTTTGCGCATTTTCCTGCTGGTGGAACACATCTTTTGCCTGCATTTTTTTAAACAACTGGCTCTGTTTGCTGTTTTTTGCAAAATCAACAGCCGTAAGCTCTAGCTTTATCAGGTTATCGCTTTCAATCTCGGCCAGGCTTATTGCCTTTGCCAGCACTAGATAGCCGCTAACTTCTTCAGCATTATTTCTTTGATATACCGGCACGCTGGATACCCGATACAGTTTGTCTGCAAACACATAAGTCGAACGCGCTAACACAGGACTCATGAATTCCAGAAATTCATCTTTAGAAAAAATGTACGATAGTTTTGTATTGAGGCGTTTAAATTGCTGACCTTTCGGGGAGAAAGATTTGGATAATATGACTTTTTTGTGGCTATCGAAAAGAACAACTGCATCAACAGCCGCCCCGCTAAACTGTGCCGGCAGCAGTAACTTTTTTCTCTTTTGCAGACTATTGCTACGGTAGACATCGAGAAAACGGGCTTCTTTAGACCATTTCTCGGCAAGCACTTCAAATTCAGATAATTGACTGTGAAGGTAGCTCTTTAGGCTCTCGAGCTGCTGCCTTGCCTGGTAGTTTTGTGTTTTTTCAACGAGATCACCCAAGGCATAGCTTAAAGCTGCCAGCACCCCGAAAGATATCACCCCTATTGTTAACAATGACTTTATAAACTGGAAATTTTTCACCATTCTGCTTTTTGCATCCCTTATTCAGTCACTCTACGTCCTGCTCACTTCATCTTTATAGTTAAAATAAACATTAAAAGCTCGTATTAATATTATAAATTTAAACAGCCAAACCAGGCCTCATATTAAACCTTATATTTTTGCAAATGAACCGCTTTCAGCCACTTCTCAAACCTTATCTTCACTCAACTCATGCCAGGCCTGTCCCCGAAGCGTCCGCCAGCAATGCTTTAGCGTGCACACAGCAGCCAGATGTTTTTATTGAATAACTTCGGTCATTACATTTTAAATGGCCACGACTGATACCATCCATGGCTGACGGCAGCATTTGTTAGCGGCTTCATTACTTGCAGACATAAAAAAAGCCGCGATAAGATCGCGGCTTTTTTTAAATAGAATCTGGTGGCCTGAGGTGGAATCGAACCACCGACACGAGGATTTTCAATCCTCTGCTCTACCGACTGAGCTATCAGGCCAATTTGTGCCAGGCATTGCCTGAAAACAAGACGCGTATTAGAACGGTTCAGGCAGGCTTCGTCAAGTCTAAAGTTAGGCTTTTCATCAAATTAGCAATATAACGCTGGCTGGCTGCGGCATATCCGCTTGTTATTGCCTTAACCAGCTCTGAGGCCTTGAAGGAAAGCCGAGCAGCCCATTTATATGGCGATTGATCTGATCTGTGCGACCCGGGTCACATTAATATCATTAATTTAACAAATCTTAATATAAACAACTAGAATCAGCCTGTTCTCTCTATTTTAGTTAAAGGCTGCAAGCATGAATCGTTACAAAACACTCTTGATTATCACATCATTATCCTTACTGGCTGCAACCGGCTGTGAAGACATCAGCACGTCGAATAATGCTCACGACTGGGTTGTCAGCGCTGATAATGCTGAACTGATCATTGCTGATATCCTGGCATTCAAAGAGGCTACAAATACAGTGTCTGATAGCAATGCTTCTGATTCGACTAGCGGCCTAAGATCAAATCGCGCGCTCATACTAACGGATTTAAACTGTAGCGTCAGTGGTACTTACACCTTAGAAATTGGCGATCCTATCATAGCCACTTTTACTGACTGTGATAACGGCAATGGCCCGGCGACTGGCAGCGTTAACCTTTCTGTACAGGGTTTTGGCACCTCATTTGTGACCACTAGCCTTAACCTTGACCTGACGTCGGCTGACGCCACTGCTTTCGGCAGCCTGGTGCTGACCCATGACTTTTCAACTGCAGGCGTGCCCTATACCTATGACCTGGATCTGACGCTGAATACTGCAGCGGGCACTGTCACAGTGGTTAACGAGCCGGTATTTAGCGGTTTAGGCTTAAACCCACCTGATGCTGGCGAAATGCTGATCACCGGCCCGAACAATGGCAAGATCAGGTTAACGGCCATTAATGGTTTGGCCTATATTGATATTGATGCTGATCGTGACGGTACCTTTGAATACATCGGTACTGGTATCCCCTGGGCAAATTTGCAACAGCCTTAACAATGCCACTATAAAAAAGCGGACTTTATGTCCGCTTTTTTAATGGTATCTGCAGCACCTGCTCAACCTCACCGCCTGATTCAATAAACACTACCAGACCTGCCCAGTTCTGTTTTCTGCTTTTAAAAGCAAACCGGCTCTGTTTTTCTCTGTCCAAAGATATTGTGGCTGTTTGAAATTCACGCACAACAAACTGATGACGCGCTACTCGGCCTTTATTTTCACCGGCCTTGATTGATGACTCAATATTATTCTCATATGCGGCGATATTAACTGTCACCTCGTCACTAACATTAAGACCCAGCTTCTTAAGCTCAACCGTCAGCAGCAGCTCTTTATCGGTTTCTATCAGCGTGGCATTAATACTCAGCCTTGCTGCCTGTTTTTGCTTTAGTTTGCTGCTGATAGCTGAGACATTTCGCAGGCTCTTTGCATTAATAAAAAACTGTGGTGTATAAATGCTTCGTGAGCCTTGTGAAGACACCAGGTGGCGCTGTCGCTTGTCAAATAAAGCCTTAGAAAATCTGTCCTTCCAGCCCAGATAATCCCAGTATGTAACATGAAAAGCTAACGGCACGATGCGTTCATTATCAAACCCCTGCTGATAGATTTTAGCCAGCCAGGCTTCGGCCGGCGGGCAACTACTGCAGCCTTCGGATGTATACAATTCTATTAAACTGGTTTTGAACGGGCCACTTTGAAACTCTGCCGCACTGGCAACAGCGGAAGACAAACTCAGGATTATTAATATTATTTTCATCTAAATACCTCCATCGATAATGCTCGGACAGTGCCTGCCGCTCACAGTTCAAATCATATCAGCGCATATCTTCTGGCAAGAAGCTCAGATCCATTAAATAATTTTTCTTATTCTGGCTGTCGATGATAACGGTAATTGTCTGACCCATAATATAGTCAACCGGGTTATGCCATAAATATTTGCTTTTAAAAAGATAGGTTTTATTTGCTCTGATATCCTTCCATGAACTGATAATCTGATATGGGTGCTGACCCTTTTTATTGACCTTGACAACAGCCTCTACCGAACTAAAGCAGGTATAGATATGATTGCCCGCGCGTTTTAGCTTTTCCTGTTTCTTTGTTTTCCAGTTAAAACAAATGTTTGTTGAATACAGCAAAAAAACAAGTGCCGCCGTCACTGAAAGATAAATCACGCTGGCCGACCAGAGCCCAAAGAAACTATCAACTCTGACCTGCGCCGGTATCAGTGCATTATAGACCACAGCGACCCTCTGCCCTGCCGCGGGCCGCTGAAACAGCTCTGAGCTTGCATCAAGCACGGTTTCAAATTTTGTACGAAAGCGCAGCGTGACCGTGTATCCGACTAATTTTTTTTGTATTTTTACAATCTGCGCTTCTGTTCTCACCGCGCTTTGAAGAAAATGCCAGGTCTGCCAAACAGTCAGCGATGATAATACCATTGCCAGGCTTAAACCGGCCCAGAACGTGCTTCTTAAGCTACTTTTAATATCCATATCAGATCATCCTGTCTTACTCATTACTTGTCGTATGCCCTGCCAGCTGCAAACAACGGTGACACAGCTTTAAAACCTGCATCACAAATTACCACGGACGATAAAAAATACTGCAGGCCCTTTATCCGGCAAACTCCGCAGACCATCTTTTATGCGATCATTTGTCTGGCTAGCAACTCAAAAACCAAGCCGTGGCAGCTGACGGCTGCATGGCCTTTGTTTGTTTTGAGATGCCATCGTCGTTCCGGGTTTTTGTATCAGATTTCAGTTAATCAGCAGCACGGCATTGGCTGTTTTTATTGGCGCTATTGATGCCATCAATAGCGTATACTGTAGTAATCACTAGCACGACGATTTTAGCGGCGATGACAATCAAACCAACTTACAGCATACATACATTAGAACTCGGGCCGATGGAAAATTTCATCTACGTGGTAGAAGATCACCACACTAAACGTGCCGCTATTGTCGACCCGGCCTGGGATGTAACCGAAATATTAAAACTAACCTCACTGCATGGTCTTAACGTTACCGATATTTTACTCAGCCACTGCCATCACGATCATATTAACGGCGTCGAAGATGTACTGCTAAAACACGATGCCCAAATCCATTTAATGAAAGCTGAAAATGAGTTCTGGCATCCCGGCTTTATCAAACCCAGGCTGTTAACCGGAGGCGAGATAATAAAACTGGGTAAAACTGATATTCATGTGCTGCATACCCCAGGTCATTCTAAGGGCTCTGCCTGCTTTAAAATTGGCAACCAGCTGATTACAGGCGACACCATGTTCGTTTATGGCTGTGGTCACTGTCGATTAGGTGGCAGCGACCCGGAGGTTCTTTTTGCAACATTGCAAAAGCTCAAGCATGAGATTCCAGCTGATACCATCATACTGCCGGGGCATAATTACGCACCGGCGCACCCCAACAGCTCTATGGCTGAACAGATAAAAGGCAATCCTTTCCTGCACTTTGATAATGCCTATGATTTCACAAAATACCGCACAAAAATCCACGACCAGATCAGGTCTGATCCCTATGATGCTATTTCAGCCGACGAAATGGCTGAACACTGCCGGCAATATCAGCTATAAGACGTCCTAAAACTGTCCGTCGAAATTTTGACAAGCGATGTCATCCATGCATAATATCCGTCATCAATGATTAATTGATCATAACAATAATTAAAACAAATAAAATCGTTGCTTAAATCGGCGATTAATAAGGTGTGGCAACGACTCTAAGTGTCCTTGACCCGCCACCGTTGGAACCTACATGGTTAATATCACTCTGCTGCTTTGGATATCTGTACTGTTACAGGTTGCTGCTGTCATCATGGCATTGCGCCTTATTCCCCTTACAAAAAAAGCCTTAGCCTGGAGCCTGCTGTCATTTGCCTTTTTCCTGATGGCGTCACGCCGCACACTGGATCTTTTGCTCGGCGAAAATCTGATTGACGACCCTTTTATCCATACCCTGTCGACCCGGCTGGTCGCGCTGATCATTTCTCTGTTGCTTTTGCTGGGCATTATTTTAATAAAACGCATATTTGTTCAGCAGCAACGTGATGCCGACCAGATAAAAAAGCTATCCCTGGTTATTGAACAGAGCCCGAGCGCATCGGTTATCTTCACACCGGAAGCCATCATTGAATACGCTAACCCCAAATACTGTGAAATTAACCATACCAGTGTCAGTCAGCTTATCGGTCAGACGCCCCTGTTCCTGAGCAGCGAACAAACGCCGCTCTCTACGCTGAATAAAATCTGGAACAAAATTAAAATCGGTGGCGTTTGGAAAAGTGAGCTCTGTGAAACTGACGCTCATGGCAAGCATAACTGGTCTCGCGTTATCATTTCTCCTATCAAAGACGCAAAAGACGTGATCACAAGTTATATTGCGACATTTGAAGACATTACGATAGAAAAACAACAACGCCTTACCATCAAAGAACTGTCATTGCATGATGCCTTAACCCAGCTTCCCAATAAAAACTACTTTAACCAGAGCCTGCAGCTGGCTATCAAAGATGCTGGCTGTAAAAGCCAGCAGCTTTCTGTATTGCTGCTTGATATCAACAATTTCAAAGAGATCAATAACACGCTGGGTCACCTCACCGGCGATGTCATTTTACGGGAAATATCCAATCGTTTAAATTATGTAGCCAGCCAGAATGCTAATCACTCACTGGCCCGTATGGGTGGCGATGAATTTTTACTTTTCACCACTGACACCACGCCAGAACAAACACTTGATCTGGCCAACCAGCTGAAGCTGGCCATACAACACCCGCTATACGTTGAAAACAGAAACTTTGAACTGAGTGTCAACATTGGCTATGCGAGTTTCCCGGAACACGCTAAAACGGCCAACGAATTGATCAAATGTGCCGATGTCGCCATGTATGCCGCCAAAGCGTCGAGTCACTCAATCGTCGCATATCAGTCCAACCTCGATGATGGCAAACTAAAACGGCTTGAACTGAGCTCACACTTCAGACAAGCCGCTGAAGAAAATGAATTCATACTTTATTACCAGCCACAAATGGATTTCAGTGACAAAAAAATTATCGGTGCTGAAGCCCTTATTCGCTGGCTTCACCCTGAATACGGCATGATTCCACCTGACGATTTTATACAGCTTGCTGAACAGTCCGGGCATATTTACATGATAACGGAATGGGTGATTGCAAATGGATTGGCGCAGCTGTCGCAGTGGCACAAAGAGGGGCATAAGATTGAACTCTCGATTAATATCTCTGCAACCGATATCCAGAATCCTGAACTGGTTTCCCTGCTCGAAACCGAGCTAATTCGTAATAAACTGGAACCGGATTTCATTACCCTTGAAATCACCGAAAACTCTTTAATGCTTTATAACAAACAGACCATTTCTGCGTTAATTCGCATCGCCGAACTGGGCATCAATATATCGATAGACGATTTTGGTACCGGATATTCTTCGCTGCAGTACCTGACAAAAATGCCTGTCAGCCATATCAAAATAGACAAATCGTTTGTAATGAAGATGCTGGATAACGACCAGGATGCCATCATCGTGCGCTCGACCATCGACATGGCTCATAACCTCGGCCTTACAATAACCGCCGAAGGTATCGAAGATGAGGAAACCCTGGAAATCCTCGAAATCTTACGCTGTGACCATGCCCAGGGTTATCATCTCGCCAAACCCATGAACAATCAGGTCTTTCTCAGCTGGCTCAGCCATTACAACTCCCGGCTATAAGGCACAACAGGCAAGACATGTCTGGCTGTTAGTGCCGCCGGCATCTGTCTTTATTTTTTTAACGCACCCAGCAGTGCATCAGCCATCGCCGAGTTTGAACTGCTATTTGAATCGGCCGTGCGCTTTTTTGCCGGTTTTTTAACGCCAGCAGATTTTTTCTCAGCTGTCGCTGATTTGTAATCACGACTGTCATCGCTTAAGCGCATGCTCAGCGCAATGCGTTTTCTTTGGGCATCAAACTCAAGCACTTTTACTTTGACAACATCACCTGCCTTAACCACCTCCCGGGGATCTTTGACAAACTTATCCGCTAGCATTGAAATATGCACCAGACCATCCTGATGCACGCCGATATCGACAAAGGCACCAAAGTTTGTGACGTTGGTTATCACGCCTTCCAGAATCATGTCCGGCTTCAGATCCTTTATTTCCTCAACGCCTTCTTTAAACGCGGCTGTTTTAAATTCGGGTCGCGGGTCTCGCCCCGGTTTTTCCAGCTCTTTTAACACATCTATCACTGTCAGCAGACCAAAGCTTTCATCGCTAAAGTTTTTCGGGTCCAGACTCTTAATGTACTTTTCGTCGCCAATCAGCGATCGGATATCGCGCTGCGAATAATGCATCACCTTTTCAACCAGCGCGTAGGTTTCAGGGTGTACCGATGAATTGTCGAGCGGGTTATCACTGCCGACCACACGCAAAAAGCCAGCCGATTGCTCGAACGCTTTGGGCCCCATTCGCGGCACTTTCAGTAATTCTTTTCGGTTATTAAAGGCACCATTATCATTGCGATAGCTGACTATGTTTTCTGCCAGGGTCTGGCTTAAACCCGCCACCTGCGAGAGCAGCGGTACCGATGCCATATTAATATCAACACCGACGGCGTTAACGCAGTCTTCCACCACCGCATCCAGTTTTTTCGAAAGCTGTAGCTGGCTCACATCATGCTGATACTGGCCGACGCCAATCGCCTTGGGTTCAATTTTAACCAGCTCTGCCAGCGGGTCCTGCAATCGTCTGGCAATCGAGACAGCGCCGCGAATCGAAACATCCAGATCCGGAAATTCACGAGATGCCAGTTCTGAAGCCGAATAAACAGATGCTCCGGCTTCGGACACCACCAGCTTCTGCAGCTTTAAATCACTGTGGCGCTGCATCATGTCCTGCGTTAATTTGTCCGTTTCACGGGACGCGGTACCGTTGCCGATACTAATCAACGCCACATTGTGTTTTTTACACAGAGCCGCCAGTACCGCAATCGACTGATCCCACTCTTTACGCGGCTGATGTGGATAGATAGTGGCATAATCTAGTAACTGCCCGGTTTCGCCAACCACCGCCACCTTGACACCGGTACGAATACCCGGATCAAGTCCCATGGTGGCTTTTGCACCGGCAGGCGCTGCCAGCAATAAGTCCCGCATGTTGTCGGCAAAGACTTTAATGGCTTCAACTTCGGCAATTTCTTTCAGCCGCATTTTCAGTTCTATATCCAGATGACTGAATATTTTTATTTTCCAGGCCCAGCGCACCGTATCCAGTAACCACTTATCCGCCGGCCGGCCCTGATCCGCAATATTAAAATAACTGGCAATGCTCGACTCACAAGGGTGCTTTTCCAGCTCGTCTTCATTGACGACTTTTAAATTCAGTGCCAATACACCCTCATTACGGCCCCTGAACAAGGCCAGTGCCCGGTGTGAAGGTATTTTTTCAATGGCTTCACTGAACTCAAAATAATCTGCAAACTTTTCGCCTTCCTGCTCTTTTCCTTTGACGACATTAGAAACCACAATGCCGCCTTGCCACAAATATTCGCGCAACTCGCCTAACAAACTGGCCTCTTCGGCAAATTCTTCCATCAGTATCTGCCGTGCGCCATCGAGCGCTGCGGTCACATGCTCAACCCCTTTGTCTTTATCGACAAAACCGGCGGCGATTTCCTCAGGTGACTGACTGGCATCGGCTAATAATGTTTTTGCCAGAGGCTCAAGTCCGGCTTCTCTGGCAATTTGTGCCTTAGTACGGCGTTTTTTCTTATACGGCAAATAAATATCTTCAAGCGAGGTTTTAGTCTCAGCCATGGCGATGCTTTGTTTTAACTCATCGCTCAGCTTGCCCTGTTCTTCGATGCTTTTTAATATCGTCACACGCCTGTCATCAAGCTCGCGCAAATAGGCCAGGCGTTCCTCTAACTGGCGTAACTGGATATCATCGAGGCCACCGGTTATTTCTTTTCGATAACGCGCGATAAATGGCACGGTAGCGCCGTCATCCAGCAACTCAATTGTGCTCAGAACCTGAGACTCTTTAACCGCTAATTCATTGGCGATGCGTTGTGATATTAATGACATATAAAACTAATTCCTGACTGCAATTTAAGGATTATTTTAAAAACCAGTGTTTTTAAAAGCGATAATTTATTGTGATGAAACACGGCTTATTTGCCGGCTTTCTTTCTCAGCTGCTCAATGGTTTCAGCAATATCAAGTGACATTTTCTCATTCAGAAAGGCCAGCAAAGGCAGCAGCGTATTGAGCGTTGCCTTGAGTTGTTTTTCGCCCAGGCGCTGGCCCTTATTTTTGATAACTTCCCTTAGTACCGCCGTTAAATCTATCCGTGCGGGTGTTTTTGTCGGCTCAGAAGCGGTCTTGCCAGCCGCGCTTACAGCTGTAAACACCGTGCCGCACGGACCGGCCTGACGGGCTTGTTCGAGAGCCTGTTGTGCCACAAGACAAAGCTGATTGAACGGCAGGCCCTCATCGATAAGTGGAGACACGCCACCGACGCTAATGTTCAGCGCCTTGTCTGTTGACAGCCCGGCATCATCGATAGCAGCACGCAACCTGGCGATAACATGTTCTGCACCCTGGCGGTCGGTTTCAATCAGTAACAATGCAAATTTTGCCAGACCCAGACGGGCAGCCATGTCTTCCTGACGTAATACTGTTTTTATAATGCCAGCCAGTTTTGTTAACAGCGACTCGGCGGCCAGTTTGCCTTGCTTGACAAAAAACTCAGAAAAATCTTCAATATCAAACCGCAGCACCGATAAGGCCGTATCATGGCGCAGTGCATACGCCAGCGCACGCTCGCCACTGTCTTTAAACGACGCTTCGGTTAGCAGCTGGGTTAACTTATCAACAGAGAGCTTCTTCGTCAGCTCACTGACCTGTGAGCTTAAATGCGTAAGACTGCGCGCCCGGCTCAGCAAATCAAGTGATTCGAAGGGTTTAATCAGAAAATCGGTTGCGCCTGCCTGCATGACTTTTTCTTTGGTGCCATCGCCGTCTTCCTGACCGGTTAAAATCACCACAGGCAGTCTGGCTATGCGGGCATCGTCACTGGCTTTAATTTTTTCGAGCAGACCGTAGCCATCCAGATTCGGCATCGCCAAATCTGAAAATACCATTGCAATGTCATCCCGTGCCTGAATCAGATGCCAGGCTTCTTCACCATCTGAAGCCTTCAGCACTTCAAACTCATCTTTCAGCGCTTTTTCTGCTGCAACTAACATCACACGCGAATCATCAACCGCGAGTATGGTTGCTTTCTGTTGTGAAACGTCCACTCAGGCTCCCGCTGCGGTTTTGATAAAGTTTAGTAGATAATGAAGGCTTAAAGCAAATACTTAATGACAAAAAAAAGCCCTGAAAGATCAGGGCTTTTTTTGTCAGGCTAAGTTATTTTATTAA
>JAOUKT010000127.1 GCA_029882395.1 Gammaproteobacteria bacterium | reverse complement strand
TCAGTTTTTATACTTTGTTTGCCATTATTCCGATGTTGTGGATTTTGTTTTCGGTATTTAGCACGATGCCGATATTCTCTGAATATTATGAGCAGATGAAGACAGTGTTGATGGGATTTGTGGTGCCGGGGCAGAGCCAGCAAGTTATCGCCTTATTTGATAGCTTTATTGAAAACTCAAGTCATATGGGCTGGATCGGTCTGCTCTACGTGTTATTTACATCTGTATTGTTCTTTGCCAATTTTTCAGACGTGGTTAACCGCATCTTTCAGGTGGCCAATCGCAGGCTCCTGAGGTCGATGCTGGGCTTTGTGGCAATGATGATAATGGCTCCCTTTGTGCTGGGGCTGTCATTGCTGCTGTCTTCGCAGCTTGCGGTTTATTTTAATTTTGTTGCAGAAGTGAACTGGTTAAGTTATCTCTATTCATATATTTTATTGTGCCTGTTGTTTTATTGCGTGTTTAAATTTGCACCGAACGCCGAGGTTAACCCGATGCCGGCGTTGATTTCGGCTATTGTGACGGCGTCATTATGGCAGGCAGCTAAAACTGTATTCTTGTACTATGTGGTATTAAATCAAACTTACTCAACCATCTATGGCTCGTTCAGTTTGTTGTTGTTTACATTATTGTGGATCTATCTTTCATGGGTTTTATGTCTGTATGGCTTAAAACTTTGTTATCATCTGCACTATTATCAAGCCAGCCGTTTAAGGCCTGGCCCCTAAATTCCCTTTTCCAAGAGTCAGCTTAATGAGCCAGCCAGAATTCCGTGTTTTAAAATTGAAAAAAAATGAAGACCGACGCATACGTTCGGGGCATTTATGGATATACAGCAATGAAATAGACAGCGAAAAAACACCGTTGAAAGAATTTGAAAACGGCGAGATGGCATTGCTGGTGGATTCAGCAGATAAAAAAATCGGCTATGCCTATGTTAATCCCAATACACTGATTGCGGCGCGTTTAGTCATGCGCGGTACTGATGGCATTCCGGGTAAGTCATTCCTTAAAAAACAGATTAAAAAAGCCCTGGCCTTACGCCAGAATTTTTATCAGGAGGATTGTTATCGACTGATTTTTGGGGAAGCAGATGGCCTGCCGGGACTGGTGGTCGATCGTTTTTATGAGGTGCTGGTGGTGCAGTTATCCACCGCTGGCATGGAAAGAATGAAGCAGCAGGTGATTGAATCCCTGGATGCGGTATTAGATCCTGAAGCGATCCTGATACGAAATGATGCTGGCTCAAGAAAAGCCGAAGGACTGGACTCTTATATAGAGACCGCGAAAGGTGAAGTGCCGGATGTTGCGCGATTATCTGAAAATGGCGTGTTATTCGATGCATTAATTGGCAAGGGCCAGAAAACCGGCTGGTTCTATGATCAGGCCATGAACCGCCAGCGCTTTATGCAGTATGCAAAAGGCAGGCGGGTACTCGATGTATTTAGTTATATCGGTGGCTGGGGCGTCAGTGCGGCAGTCGCCGGTGCAACAGAAGCCTTTTGTGTTGATGCCTCAGAAAAAGCCCTCGATGCGGTGCATCATAATGCCGAATTAAATAACGTTGCTGACAAAGTGGCGACGATACAAGGTGACGCCTTTGAAGTATTAAAAAATCTCAGAGCTGAGCAGGAAAAATTTGACCTCATCGTGGTTGATCCGCCGGCTTTCATTAAAAAGAAAAAAGACTATAAGGCCGGTAGCCAGGCCTACAAACGTATTAATCAGATGGCGATACAGCTGCTCAATCCAGATGGCTTTCTGGTTTCATGCAGCTGCTCTCACCACATGCCCCGAGCCGACCTGGTAAAAATGACAAACCAGGCGGCGCGTCACCTGGATCGCTCAATGCAAATCATTGAGTGGGGCAGCCAGGGTCCGGATCATCCCATCAACCCGGTTATGCCAGAGACGGAATACCTGAAAGCGGTGTTTAGTCGTATACAGCGTGTTTAAAATAATCAAAGACTGGCGAACAGGCGGTGGTTGCTGGCGCTAAGTGCGGTGTGGCAAACGCAATGTATCAGAACAGCAGCCTGGCTTAACGTAAGCGCAAGTTTGCCAGGGTAAGAGTGGTCTGATGTGGTTATTTAGTAATCGATTGTTTACTAATATTGTATGGAATTTATACGAAAAAACGTTAAATTGATTTTATTTCAAATTAATGACAAATAGGTGTTGACGGTGAGGCTTACGTCCCTATAATACGCAGCTCCTGACGAGAGACAGGAAGTGAGTTTGGTTTAGGTTTTAGCAACAAAAAAGTTTTTTAAATTAGTTCTTGTTAATATTTAAAAAACGTTGTTATAATAGCCGGCTTGCTGCGGAGAGATTCGCAGAGTTCTTTGACAACGAGATTAGATAATTTGTGTGGGCACATGTGTCGAATTCACAGTCTAAATAAATGAGCGCCTGGCTTTAAATAGGGGCTAGGCGGCGGGTAGATTTGATCTTCGGATTGAGTTTAACCGCAACACCTTTTTATATTTTGAACTGAAGAGTTTGATCATGGCTCAGATTGAACGCTGGCGGTATGCTTAACACATGCAAGTCGAACGGTAACAGCAGAGCTTGCTCTGGCTGACGAGTGGCGGACGGGTGAGTAACGCGTGGGAATCTGCCTTAGAGTGGGGAATAGCCCGGAGAAATCCGGATTAATGCCGCATAATACTACGGTTGAAAGGGGGCCTCTTCTTGAAAGCTCTCGCTCTAAGATGAGCCCGCGTTAGATTAGCTAGTTGGTAGGGTAAAGGCCTACCAAGGCGACGATCTATAGCTGGTCTGAGAGGACGATCAGCCACACTGGGACTGAGACACGGCCCAGACTCCTACGGGAGGCAGCAGTGGGGAATATTGGACAATGGGCGCAAGCCTGATCCAGCAATACC
>JAOUKT010000076.1 GCA_029882395.1 Gammaproteobacteria bacterium | reverse complement strand
CCTGCTCATCGCGAGCGATAAAACCTGCTGCAATCGACAGGTTAAAATCTTCATCTTCACGGTAAGCGGCCAGTAAAGCGGGATTGAAGGTACTGGCATTAGCAACCGAACCGGCGGCTACTCCGGTGCCACCCATTGCTAAAGAACGGGCATCTGTGCCCGAAAAAGGTAATGCGAAAGCCTGATAAGAGCCTAAGACCATTGCACTACTTAATAGTGCCTGCTGGAGTTTTTTCATTCTATTCAACCTCGATCCTTAATTAGTGATTTAATAATAGACCATTATTTAACGAATAGTTGTCGATTTGCTCACAGATTGTGAGCCAATTACAGCGCTTTATATTGTTCATAATGTTCAAATAACGGACTTTTATCTGTCCAAAAAAAAACAGGGACGCTAAGTCTCTGTTTTTTATACTGAAAGACTGTGCTTATAGGGCTTTAACCTTTCATTGAATCAAAAAATTCTTCATTGGTTTTGGTCGCCTGCATCCGGGTCAGCAAGAATTCCATGCCTTCAATCTCATCCATGCTGTGGATAACTTTACGCAGAATCCAGACTTTTTGCAGCTCATCATCTTTTGTCATTAATTCTTCACGACGAGTGCCTGAGCGATTGATGTTAATTGCCGGATAGATGCGTTTTTCGGCAATACGGCGGTCGAGGTGGATTTCCATATTACCGGTGCCTTTGAATTCCTCAAAGATAACTTCATCCATTTTTGAGCCGGTATCTACCAATGCTGTTGCCAGAATCGTTAAACTGCCGCCTTCTTCAATATTTCGGGCGGCACCAAAGAAACGTTTAGGGCGGTGTAGTGCATGGGCATCGACACCACCTGTCAGTACCTTGCCCGATGAAGGAATGACCGTGTTATACGCTCGCGCAAGGCGGGTAATTGAGTCCAGCAAGATGACAACGTCTTTTTTATGTTCAACCAGACGCTTGGCTTTTTCTATGACCATTTCAGCAACCTGCACATGGCGGCTGGCCGGTTCATCAAAGGTACTGGAAACAACTTCGCCGCGAACACTGCGCTGCATTTCGGTGACTTCTTCCGGACGCTCATCAATCAATAATACGATCAGGTAACATTCCGGGTGATTGGCCGCTATCGACTGTGCAATATTTGACAGCATCATGGTTTTACCGGCTTTTGGTGGTGATACGATCAAACCACGCTGGCCTTTACCCACTGGTGATGCCAGATCAATAACACGGGCCGTAATATCTTCTGAACTGCCGTTACCCATTTCCATGCGTAAGCGTTCTTGCGCATGCAGCGGTGTCAGGTTTTCAAAAGCGATTTTGTTTTTTGCGTTTTCCGGTGGCTCATAGTTAATAGTGTCGACTTTGAGCATGGCGAAATAACGTTCGCCGTCTTTTGGTGGTCGAATTTTACCGGAGAGCGTGTCTCCCGTGCGTAAACTGAAGCGACGAATCTGGCTGGGTGAAACGTAGATGTCATCAGGGCCTGCCAGGTAAGAACAGTCGGCTGAGCGTAAAAAACCGAAACCATCTTGTAAAATTTCCAGCACCCCCTGTCCAAATATGTCTTCGCCGCTTTTGGCATGCGCTTTAAGGATGGCAAAGATTACATCTTGTTTACGTGAGCGGGCCAGGTTATCAAGCCCCATTTCTTGTGCGATTTCGATTAATTCAGCCGGTGTTTTTTGTTTTAAGTCTGTAAGGTTCATATTTATAGAAATATCCAGGATGGGTTGACTTGATAATTTGAAAGGTTACTTTTTGAGTAAGATTGGTTTTTTTTAAAAATTATTTAATTGCGTACAATTCGTTTCGGTTTTTATTTTCTGTTTGAAAGCATGGCGAACTGAAATGACGCAGGGGTGTTACGAATAACTTGATTGATAGAGACTAGCACGCTTTTTTTGCGCCGTCCAGTTTCGAACGACGCAAAAGCCGGAATTTAAAGATTACTATCGATAAATGCCGTTAATTGTGATTTTGATAATGCGCCTACTTTAGTGGCTTCAACATCGCCACCTTTAAACATCATCAAAGTCGGAATGCCACGGATGCCGTACTTTGGCGGGGTACCCGGATTATCGTCTATATTGAGTTTGGCGATTTTGAGCTTGCCTTCATAGTCTGCACTGATTTCATCCAGTATTGGCGCTATCATTTTGCATGGACCACACCATTCTGCCCAGTAGTCAACCAGTACCGGTACATCTGACTTTATTACTTCTTCCTCAAAACTATCATCTGTCACATAGACAATTTGATCGCTCACGGTATAAAACCTCCGGGTTTTAATAGTGCCGTCAACTCTACCGAAACTTGTCTTTAAAGAGAAAGGAACAGGGAGTTTAAAACGGCGGGTAATGTTATTGAAAGTTAATTGTATACGATTTAAACAGCAAAGCGAATACTTGATAAGCCATGGGCAATACAATAACTGCTTTTTTTCATTAAATCTACAGCGAAAAAGTGCTTTTTACGTTATGCTACGCGCCATGAATGATAACCAACACCTCTCAGCAATACCTTATAGTCACTTTAATCTACCTGAAAGTATAATTCGAGGGCTCGATGAAGCCGGTTTTGAATTTTGCACACCGATTCAGGCAGAAACCTTACCCATTACCCTCGACGGTCACGATATTGCCGGCGAGGCACAAACCGGCACCGGTAAGACAGCGGCTTTTTTGGTCGCTTTGTTTAACCGGCTGATTACCCAACCGGCGCCGGCTGATCGTAAAAAAAATCAGATCCGGGCGATTATCATTGCGCCAACTCGCGAGCTGGCCATTCAGATCCATAAAGACGCCAGCCTGCTTGGTCAATACACGGGCTTAACACTGGGCCTGGCTTATGGCGGCACCGACTATCAGAAACAACGTGACCAGCTTGAAAATGGTGTTGATATTTTGATCGGCACTCCCGGTCGTATTATCGACTTTTTCAAACAAGGCGTTTTCAAATTAAACGCGGTTGAAGCGGTGGTACTCGATGAAGCCGATCGCATGTTTGATCTGGGTTTTATCGATGACATCCGCTACCTTCTCAATGCCTGCCCCGAGCCTTCGAAACGGTTAAGCATGCTGTTCTCGGCTACACTCTCTCTGCGCATTAGTGAACTGGCTTATGTGCATATGAACGAGCCACAAAGCATTAAAATTGAATCCGATACCAGGACGGCAGACAATATAGACCAGCTTGTTTACTACCCGGCAAACGATGAAAAAATTCCGCTATTGCTGGGCTTAATGCAACGCGATAAACCGTCGCGCTCAATTGTATTCATCAATACCAAACGCATGGCAGAAAAGATTTACGCCTTTCTTATAGGCAATGATATTTCTGCGGCTATTCTCTCAGGTGATGTGCCACAGAAAAAACGTGAATCTTTACTCAAAGGCTTTCAAAATGGTGAATCCAGTGTATTGGTTGCCACCGATGTAGCGGCACGTGGACTGCATATTCCTGAAGTCAGCCATGTCTTTAACTTTGATCTGCCCCAGTCTTCAGAGGATTATGTACACCGTATAGGTCGTACCGGGCGCGCCGGCGCCAGTGGTCACGCCATCAGTTTTGCCTGTGAAGACTATGCCCATTACCTGCCCGAAATTGAGCATTATATTGGCCATTCCATAGCGAATGAATCCGTCACTGCCGACTTATTAATCAAACCAAAACCGGCAGCAAGAATTGAAAGCTCCGCCAAGTCCAGAGCGGTGAATCAAAAATCCTCCTATGCCTCAAAACCTGTGGCGCAGAAGAAAACTGTGCCGAGCAAACCTGTTGTGGCAAAAGTCCAAGCAGAAAAGGCGGCCGTCACCAGCCAGCCGAGAAAGCCTGCAGCACAAGCCAAGCAGGAAAACCTGTTGATGCGTATTATACGCTTCGTTTTCTCCTGACAAGCTGGCCCTGAACAAGCTTGTCAGGGCATATGTCTCCAAACTGTAAAAGTTATCTCTTAAATCGTGTTTTCAAGACAAAAAACATGGACTTTTGACTTTATTTATTTTATTACATAATCGTTGAATACTTTTTATGGAATGGATATGACGGAAAATGACCAGTTCACTGAGGGTAGCCGCGTTAGAATAGAGTCGACCGGACACGTTGTCACCATTAAAAAAATTAGCGGTCACGGCATTGTGATAGTCGAATATGATTTTGGTTATCGACGAATGCTGATGTTAGATCAACTGATTAAAGAAAGCAGCTCCCAGGCTAAGCTCAACGTCGCTTAAAAAACGGCTTTTTACACTGTTTTTTAAGCGAGTTCACATTGCACGCTGATAAATATTGGCGTCAGGTTTTATTACTTTCTGTTAAACCCATACACGCCGCAACACCAGCAGCCAATAAGCCCAATAAAACACATACTGGCCCGATTCCCGTTTGTAATAATGTTTCAGCCCAGGAAAACTCAAATACGGCCGAAAGGTAAAGCATCCCAGAGTGCATCACGGTACCGATTATGAATAGCCAGCTCACTAGCTGCTTCAGCCAGACCGATACGGCCAGCATACCGATAACCAGACCAACAACAATGTTCAATAGCGCCTCAAGGTTACCGTGAGCGTGAGGGCCACCTTTAATTGCATCAATCGGCATTTCAGCATTCATCAGCTGGTTGAGGCCTAAAATACCTGCGGTGTTGGCTTTTGCAATCTGCTCTGCTGTTAAAGCTTCCAAATCTTCTTCAAATTCATTCTGCTGCAGTGCCTGTAAGCGGCCAACGGATTGCTGTTTTTCTACCGCTGCGGTTCCAAAATCCGCATACATATTGACCATTAATGGCCCCAGAGCGGCTGTTAACACCAGATATAAAAACCCAAAAACGATGTTCTTCTTTCCCACCATGTCACTCTTCCCCGAACGTTAAGCGTCAGTTATGACGAATTATTGATCAAAATATCGACCATTAGACTACGCCTGGCCTACTCACATCTCAACTTAAATTTAACTTTATAATCAACAACTTATACATAATGCAATAATATAATGATATTACTAACAGACTTTAAAAATACTAAAAATCGAATAAAAACAACAAGATATTTGACTTAGGTGATAAGTTGATATAACTTTGCACCGTAACATCAATTCCTACTTGAAAAACGAAGCTAATAAGGGGATCAAAATGACACAGTCTGAATATAAAGTGGGAGACAGAGCACTCGTCAAAACCACTGGTATAGAAGTCAGTATTAGTCAGATCAGTGAACATGGTTTTGCAATCGTGCGATTTGAATGTGGTTACGAGCGCATGTTGTTAGTCAACCAGCTTCAGGCTTGTTGCCATCAAGCCAGTAATAGCCGCCGCACTCAGGCCGCTTAAAGAACTTTATAACAGGAACCTGCTTACCAGCTGGTTCCTGTTCTGCGCCTGTCCTGGCAGGTGGTTTGTATTATTCACAGCTCTGCGTATATTATTATCTCATCCGCTACAGAGCGATCAAGCTGCTAACCTGGAGGATTGATATATGAGCAAACCCACTGATGAAGAAGTTAAAATCGCCTTAAGAAGAGCGATGATAATGAAAGAAAGCGGCAATGACTCTGAGTTTTTAGCAAAAACCCTGCTCAATCATCATTACCGGCTGCCTTATTTGTTAGATGTTTTATTTGCAGCGGATCGTTATCTTAATCATGGCATGGCAGAGCGAGAACATAGCAAGCTGCTGAGATTAATTGAAATCGCAAAGCAGACTGAAGATCATATTTCAAAGATAGACCATTATGACTTTGGTCTTGATTAAGCACAGGTTATGCCGGCTTTATGTTTTTTTATAAAAGTCCACAAACTGCTGCTCTGCCAGCGGTCTGGAAAAATAAAAACCCTGATATAGACTGCAATGATGGGTCTGCAGATAATTGAATTGATCACTACTCTCAACCCCTTCAGCCACCACTGACAAGTTGAACTGCCTCGCCATATTCAGAATACTGTTGACCATGATCTGATCACTGGCAACATTATTTAAATCAGCAATAAACGAACGATCAATTTTAATCTCATCAATGGGTAAACGCTTAAGATAACTTAATGAGCTATAACCGGTTCCAAAATCATCCATAGAAAAACGGATACCCAGTTGCTTTATCTGCTCCATTATATGAATAACTTTTTCAACATCTTCAGCGATAATGCTTTCAGTGACTTCGAATATAATTTTTTCACGCATCTCCTGTGTTAAATATTCCTCACATAATAATTTCACATCATCGACAAAATCGTAGTAAAAGAGTTGTCGCATGCTGACGTTAATTGAAAACTGGGCGAGACTGATGCCTTGTTTATCCCAGCTACCAAGCGTGCGAAAAGCTGTTTCCATAATGTAGCGCCCGAGTTCAATGATAAAGCCAGTTTGCTCGGCTATTGGAATAAAGACGTCGGGTGATATATTGCCTAACTTTTTGCTGTTCCAGCGGGCCAGGGCTTCAGCACCGGTAATCTGCTGATGCTCATCAAACTGCGGCTGATATAACAGATTGATTTCATCATTCTCAAGCGAGAAATGCAGCAAGCGCTCAAGCTCCAGGTTTAATTCAATACGAACGGCCATGTCATCATCAAATATAATCACGCCATCACGGCCGTTTTCTTTGGCTTCGTACATGGCAATATCAGCTTCTTTAATTAAGCGACCGGCATCGATGTATTCTTCTGCAACCAGGCTCACCCCAATACTGGCACTGATATACAGCTTGTGTAGCTCTACCGTATAGCTATCCTTTAATCCCACCAAAATCTGGTTCGCCACCGCTTGTGCATCTTGCTTGCAACTGTCTTTACTGCTGTATTCAGACCCGAGCACAACAAACTCATCGCCTCCTAGTCTTGCCAGCAAGCTATTTTTTTGTTGATATTTTTTTATCCTGGCAGCGACATCCTGTAACAAACGATCACCGATATCATGACCCAGAGAATCATTTATGGTTTTAAAGTGATCAAGGTCAATCAACAGTAAATAAGTATAGCCACGAGATGCCTGCAGAGAAGACAACATGCTCTGCAGAAAGTTTATAAAATAATACCGGTTATGCAGCCCGGTCAGAGAATCGTGGTTTGCCTGATAGTTGGTACGCATCAATAATTTATGGCTACTGGTTGATGAGTAAATAAGCACCCAGGCCAATGTCGCAGAAAAGACTGACAACACATAACCGTACCATTCATCCAGAACGATAAAATAAATCATCAACGGTACCATTAACATAATGATATTGGGTTTAAATAACTTTTTATCTGGCACTAAAAGAGTTGATGCGACCACTGACGCGCCAATCTCTGTAAAAATAGCGATATAGTGCAGATTGAACTGTTTTTCTGAGATAAAAAGCAGGAAAATAAGTAACCAGAGAAAAAATATTGCGTAATAGAACCAGCTTAATTTTCTATACCAGATTTTAATCTGCGCACTACTAAGGTCGTTAGCAAGGTATTCTTTGTATATGCTATAACCCCAGAGGGAGACCATAAGGACCAGCCCATACCAGATCAATGCGCGAAACTGGATGCCATGAATCCAGCCAAGAAAGATATAGGCCAGACCTGGAAACAGGGATAAAACCATCATCACAGGTATTTGCTTGTGCAGATAGGAGTTAAAACTATTATCGTTCATTCACAAAGCCACTGCCTGATTAGAATAAGTACCGCACTACAAAGTGTGGTTATAATACACTCAAAATGAAGGTATAGCAGTATTTTTAGTCTCTGAAAACCCGTTTGGCAAAACGCCTGAGTCACAAGCCAGACACTATTCAGTAGTGTTATCTAAAAAATATTACTGCAAACTCATATTAACAAACGTTTTTTGTCTTCATTGTTTATGGAATTATAGATGATAAATTTTCAAAAAATACTATTTTATACTTTTCTACTATTCTCAAACTCATCAGCCGCGTTTACAGCCGAAGAAGAACGCTGGTTAAATTCGGATATCGACTCCGACACCAGTCAGGTCAACGAGGGAAAGCTCGAATTTATTTTAGAAAGGCAAAAGCGGGCGGTCATGCACTCTGCAAATACCCTCATCATTAACAAGAAGAGTATTGATGATGGCTGGGTAGCATTGCAGCAGTGTTACAGACACCTCGACAAGTTAGCCGAACTGGATATCACCTATCAATACCGGTTTATTAAGAACTTATCGATTATCTCAAAACGTAATATTGATTCAGCGGTGATCAAAGACCAGGGCATCATGCTTAAGAATATCACTGATAATTCAGAGCTATGCGTTAGTGCAGAGGTAAGAATTTTTTATCAGAATCCGGATTTATCTTTTAGCCTGGTAAACGGCCCTTATCACCGCCGATTTCTTGACGGCTACTATGCTTATCATCTGAGCCTGACTGTTCTCTACCCTGACGAGCTACTTAGGTTCAAAGCGACGCAGCCTGTTGATCAGCCGGGCTTTAAAGTCATTCATGCTGCAAAGAGCATAATCGTTGATACTCATTTCAAAGGCATACTCAATACGGAAGTTATTTTTGAATTAATTAAATGACAGCATCATCTAACTGCAGACAAGCAGCTACTATCTGGTCGCTGGCCGTGCATTAAACTGTTGATTTATGAAAAGCATGTGCCAGTTTCTTTTAGCCTGCCTCTACCAGCACCTCATTAGCCTCTACCATCTCACTAATGGCATTTTCGAGATCAATTTGATCGGCGTTTTCAGCTGATTGCTGACTCAGCACCTCAAGTAATTCTTTCTGTTCGTATGTCACCCCCGAACCGTCGTCACTCTGTATGTATGCTGCCCATGGCACAAATTTAGTCAGCGGAAAAACTTGACCCGGCTGCGGAGAAATATCGATATTGATGCCTGAAATTAACAATACCTTCTTGCCAAGATAACGCCTGTTTTTAATAATACTGCGGTAAGATCTGTCAAACTCAGCGCGGGTATTAAACATCGCTGCCGTTAACAATGGCGCATTTGATGTCACAATAACGGGCATCACATCAAGCAAATTATTCTCCAGATGACCATGGCCCTCAATACCACCTTCAATTTCTCTTTTATAATAAAAAAAACTGGCCGTTAAGTGGTTGAGAATAGCCACGTTGTTTTCGCTGTTAGCTTCTTCATTAGACAGCTGTGCAACTAATTCAGCAGAGGCGACAAACTGTTTTGAGGTACTGAGCACTTCAACAAGATGAGTAGCTGACGTTAATCGATCTACTCTAAGAAACAAACCCTCCTTTCTGCTCTCATCCAGAAACTGGTTATCAATCGTAACAAAAAACTGCCCCCTTTCCTGGCGAATAAAAATATTTTCCCTGGCAAATCTGTACTCGCTTAAATACCACTCCAGTACGCTATCAATTTTTCCACAGTTTGACGACAGACTATTAGAATCGGTTTGCAAACGCCGATAAACACCAAACCGTTTATCATCCGCATCGTAACCAACATGACTGGCCTGAATAATCAGTAAATCTTTGCCATGATCGGCATGCGGGCCATGACGATCAGTGGCAACAATGCCGCCAACCATGCCATGATTAAAAGGAAAGCAGCCAAAATGTTTGGTAATAAGAATAATTGGAAAACCCTGACTCTCGTCAGAACAAAAAGCGCGTGAGGGTAGCATCTTGCCCGCTGTGAAACCAACTGACTTGCAGAAATTATAAAGTTTAGGAACAAACACACTGTATCGCATCATCGCGCCCTTAATAAGGAAATTACTGGTACCGATACCGTGTTCATCTAATTGTGATTGCAATCTCCACCCCTCAATATAAGACTGACTTTTAAAGAGACTAACATGATTTGCCGTTTATTTTAATGATATAAATCTAAACTTTATACCAAAAGATTAACTTTTAATCTTTTGACTTAAGTCTTACGACTTACGACTTTACCTTTTGCCGTTGATTTATATATTTAAAAGCTGTTTGGGTTCATGGCTGGGCCCAACCAATGAACGGTTATTTTCCATCTTCACTATTTGCTCATTGTTTATGCTTCATCAGCCAAGCCAGCGCCTCGTCTTTATTGAAAAATATTTTTACCGGAATTGGCCATGGTGTTATTTCAAAGAAACTATTCAACAGTTTTTTCGTCTGTTGGCCTTCTGCTGAAGCAGTATCAACAAAGTAAGCTAATGCACTGACAGACTTTAATACAAACTCAAGCTGCATATCTCGTGTTTCTGGAGCAAAACCCCGCAGACACTTAAATTCCACCAATAGCGGGCACTTTATTTTCGAAATTTTATTTCTTTCTTCCGCCACATACATCGCACAGGCTTTTGATATGATTTCATCATAGTGATATTCATGAAACACACCATCTTCATCCAGATGAATTTCCGGAAATCGGCTCATATTGCAATTCTCCATACTTGTATCAGCATTAATATAAAAAGGGTCTCTTGTTTTCGACTAAAACGTAATATGTATATTTAATTTCAATATCTCTACAGCCTATTACGCCACTATTCGACGCCTCGAACACTAAGCGCCATTTCCTCAGCCCTGTTATATATGTTTTTTATGATTCTGTGTATAGCACAATATACGCATATAAACAGCACTGAATACCAGTGCCGTATAGTTTTTTAAATAAGAACTGCCATTAACATCTGAGCCGGCCGTGCTTTGGATTTTAAATCTATAAAAGTTACTGCCGTCATTGTTTACTCCAGCCCATAGCTTACCCCGCCTTATGGTTAAAATAATTTAAAACGTTATTGTGTATCTGGCTAGACTTAATGACCGTAGCTCGCTGATCAGAACCAGCAGATGATGAGATAGATAACAATGAGCCAATACTGAGGAAACTATAACAAGCCGCAAACAACATTGCATTGAAGTGCTTTTTTTATAAATTTTAATAGCTTTCTTATTTAATTCAAACCGCCTAGCAGCTATTAAAAAAAGATTGATATCTCTAATCTTCTTGAGTTCTGAAGCACACTGTTGCCTGCCACCCATGGCACCGCCGTATACGTATAGCCTATACATAAAAAAAGCCCGCTATGCGGGCTTTTCTCAAAACTTAAACTTCTTTATAAATCTCAACCCCGCCCTCTCGGAACTCCTTGGCTTTATCTTTCATGCCCTTATCAAAAGCCGCTTCAACCGTATAGCCATTTTCAGCCGCATAGTCTCTGACGTCCTGTGATATCTTCATCGAGCAGAAATTCGGCCCGCACATCGAACAGAAATGCGCTACTTTATGCGCTTCTTTTGGCATGGTTTCATCGTGATACTCACGCGCACGCTCAGGATCAAGACCTAAATTAAACTGGTCTTCCCAGCGGAATTCAAAACGCGCTTTTGATAATGCGTTATCGCGCACCTGTACACCCGGAAAACCTTTTGCCAGATCCGAGGCGTGTGCCGAAATTTTGTAGGTAATGATGCCATCACGCACATCATTTTTGTTGGGCAAGCCTAAATGTTCTTTAGGTGTGACATAACAAAGCATGGCTGTACCGTACCAGCCGATGTTGGCTGCGCCAATCGCAGATGTGATGTGATCATAGGCCGGTGCGATGTCAGTTGTTAACGGCCCCAGAGTATAGAAAGGTGCTTCGAAGCAATCTTCCAGTTCTTTTTCCATGTTGTCTTTGATCATCTGCATTGGCACATGACCCG
>JAOUKT010000075.1 GCA_029882395.1 Gammaproteobacteria bacterium | reverse complement strand
CATTCACCTTCGCTTACTCTTGAACTGGATAACTACCTGAAATCAACAGGCAGATTACCATTGCTTTACCCATTGATTGCCCGTGAAAACAACTTCGATCTTTATTCGTACGAATATGAAATGATGCAGGCAGAACCCATTATCTATTCAGAGCCACAGGGTATAGTTGCAGAACACATTGAAAATGGCAGGCTGAATCTAGCAACATTTAAAACGGCATGGCATGAACAACACACGCTTTCCCAGCTTCAGGCCATGGCCAAAGAACTCTTGCAAATAGATGACCTGACAAAAACCCCCGAGTTAGAACAAGCATTAAAAGCCGCCTACACGCTTGGCCAAAAAAGCATTTCCCCTGATGAAAACGACGAAAGCCCTATGCTCTAGAAGCTTAATCCAGGGCCGGGCCTAAAAGAAAATCAACAACTTCAAAGCCATGATCTTCTAATGCCATCGCAACATCTTCCCAGACGTAATCAGCATTCTCTTCTTCAACTGCTGAGATTATAGCCGTCACATGACGAAACACTTCATGCTCCTCATAATCATCAGGCACTTTCACCAGCCGAACAGCATCATAATCATGCGCCGGTAAAACCATTAGTTTCTGATTCATTAAGCATTCTGCCTCTAACATTTATAGTTACTTTAGTTTAAATAGGCTTGCCTGCCAAATAAAAAGCCGTTAAATTTGCTAAATATCAAATCTGCAGACTAAAGGCCAGCTTTACAATGACTGACACTATTATCGACCTGATGCGGCACGGCGAACCAGAAGGCGGCCGAGCATACCGAGGACACAACATTGACGATTCGCTCAGCGAAAAAGGCTGGCAGCAAATGTGGCACGCGGTCGGCGACTCTTGCCCATGGCACCACATCATCACATCACCCCTGTCCCGCTGTCATGCCTTTGCTCGTGCACTGGCTGAAGATAATAATTTGTCTCTGGAGGTTGAAGATGACTTTAAAGAAGTCGGCTTTGGCAGCTGGGAAGGCAAAACACCGGATCAAATTAGAAATGACAACCTGAAAGAATACGAAGACTTTTATCAGGACCCGGTCAACTGCCGGCCGCCAGGAGCCGAACCTCTCGATGATTTTATAAGACGCACGACTGATACCTATCAAAAAATTATCAACGAACACCAAGGTGAGCATGTTCTAGTTGTTTGTCACGCAGGCGTGATACGTTCAATTATTGCTCATACATTACATGCCGAACCAGCCGGCATGTATCGAATCAAAGTAACAAATGGGGGCATTACTCGTATTCGGGTAAATCAACAGGGCGGCACACTGGAATTACTCAATCAAAGCCTGTGAGATACATCTCCCATAATAAGCAATTCTAAGCATTAAGATTACTTTAATACTGCTTTCAATAAATTCAACTATATAAGTTGTCAACTCATGCTAATATTTAACTATTATAAAAATAAGAGATTTTTCATGGAAAAGATATTAATTGCTGCAATTTTGGTTTTCACACCCATTACACTACTTGCTGAAGACAACTGGTATTTAGGAGTTGGATTTGGGTCTAATTACTCTGAAAATGAACTTGGCGATCCTGGTATCTACCCTAATCTATCAAGCCAATACCACGTAACCGATGCAACACTATGTATGGTAACGGCACTGACCTCACTACTAACGATAGACTAAATCTTGGTGGTGAGTTTATTTACACATGGTAATCCACAAATATCTACCTAAATAGAATATAAACAAATAGGCTCTTAAATTATTTATAAACTCAGTTAGCTATTGATAAACTTAACTATTGGACAATCTTTATGAAAAAAACAATTATCACACTTATATTAATTATCACCCCAACCACCTTACTTGCTGAAGACAGATGGTATCTTGGGGCTGGTTACGGTAACTATAATATTTTTTCAACTGACTCAGTCAATCATCAGGATATTGCTGACAATATGTTTAACCTCTATCTAACACATGGTAATAATTTAGATTATACCTATCGTGTAGGTTTGCGTGACAGATCTTTATATCGTAATGAAAGCGGACTCGCTACAAGCAGTCAAACGTTGTTAGCCACAGATATTATATATAATCTTATAAGTTCAAAATCTGGTTTGTTCTTTGATATTGAGATCGGAATAACAACCCCTGTTTCTACCACCAGCTTCCTCCAAGGCACGGATACAATTGACGGACAAAAAGACCTCGGCGCACATATTGGCGTTGGTATAGGTTTTACCTTTAAACGCTCATACACCATTCGCGCTCATGCCTATCAGGATTACAGTAGCACTCAATTTACTAATGGCGTAGATTCCAGCATAGACCCACAAATCGCTTCAGGACTTGAGTTAATTTACTCGTGGTAGATTTGAAAAATAATTATTCAAAAAAAAGCCTGACATCGTCAGGCTTTTTTTTATTCACGCGCTTATTAGAAGCGATGATTAATATCACCCGAGATAGTAGGTGTTTGCAAATACTGGTTACCTAACTCATAAGTCACATCTTCAACATTTGATCTTACATAACGGAACATTGATTTAATGTCTTTTACATCATCAAGCAGTGACTTCATAACAAAATAACTAAAGGCACGATGCTTTTTCTGCTGATACATATTTGAGAACTGGTCATCTTTTCCAGCCGTCATTACCACCATTTTAGTTTTATCGACTTTAACTTTTTTAGTGACTAAACGCGCAGCGGCAACACCTTTAAACAAAGATTGATTATCGGTTGAGCCTGAAAAACAACTGTCAATAATGGCAACCACTTTACCAGCTGCTGATTGATTTAACGTTTTATAGATATTTTCCAGTTTAAAAAAGTCATCACGCACAATGGTATTTGGTGTACGGTCTACTGGCAGAATATACGCATCACGTGTTTTGATATTGGGAATACCGTGCCCACTATAATAAAAATAAATGGTATCGCCCTTTTGTACATCATTCATCATCTGATACAGGCGATCTTTAATTGGGCCACTTGTTGCCTTTTTACCAATTAAGCTCACTGTACGACGATTACTAATACCCAGTTTCTTTTGCGCTATTGCTCTGAATGCATCAGCACTTTTTTCAGAGTAAAGGATATTATCAGTGTTTTCATACTCACCTGCACCGATAACAAATAACCACCGGGTAGGATCAACAGCCTCTTTTTTTGATTTGTCCAGACTCAGCATCAGATCATCATCTGAATATTCAGTCTCCGGAGACTGTTCATAGACAAGGACGGATGGAACTATTGCCCAAGCATTTAGTGCAACAATTAAACCACACATTATTAACAGGTATCGCATTTTAAACTCCAGTCAGACTCTTGATTTACACGCAGGCACTTATTAAAAAAACACTTAAAACTTAATATCCATATCGCCTTGTATAGTAGGTGTTTGAATATAATTATCACCCAGTTCATAAGACACTTCTTCAACATTATTTCTGACATACTTATAAAGTGACTTCATATCAAATTTTTTCTGATGTAGTCCTTTTATTAGATAATAACTAAATAAGCGATGTCGTTTATCAGCATATTGATTAGAAAACTGTGAGTCTGTTCCGGCTGTAATAACTACCATTTTCGATTCATCAACAGCTACTTTTTTAGGTTTCAGTCTCGCGGCAGCAACACCTTTAAAAAGGGATTTATTATCCGTACTGCCACTAAAGCAGCTGTCGACAAAGGCAATAACTTTGCCCGCATTTGAATTACTCAGCGCTGAATATATATTATCCAATTTGAAAAACTTATTTTTTGTAATTGTAGCCGGCGTCATATCCCGAGGTAAAATATAGGGCTCTTTTGTTTTCACATCTGGAATGCCATGACCGGAATAATAAAAGAAAATCGTGTCGCCTTTTTGCACTCTCTCAAGACCAGACATTATTTTATCCTGAATACGGCCACTGGTGGCTTTTTCATCGATTATTTCTACCGTGCGTCTTTTACTAATGCCCAAACGGTATTGTGCTGTTTTAACAAAAGCCTGAGCACTTCGGCTTGAAAAAGCAATATCATCAGTCTCTTCATAATCTTCTATGCTGATGGCAAACAACCAGTAGTTGGGATTAATATCTTCTTTATCTTTTTCTTCAGCCTCGGCTTGCAGTTCATCGTAGGTAGTTAACTGTGGCGGCACCAACGCAAGCACTACCGGGCTAGAAAATAACAGACTTAAAGCTAAAATAATATTATTTGAAAATTTAATCATTTTTATTTCCTTAAAGTAATAGTTACCACCAATAGCTAAGCGCAAGCTGCAGGTTCATGCTTTCTCCTGGACTTACTGATCTCGTAGTAGGATCTCCGAAGGGTACTGAAGTAATCGTCGCCTGATTGTCACTGTTGTACATCACTTGAGATACAGAGGCTCTGAATAAGTAATTACCTATGGTTTTGCCAAGACCAAGCTCCAGCTTTTGATAACCATCAGCCAGATGTGAATGTAACGTATATGCAACATCAAAACTTTGCGCTTGATTGCTGCCATCATCAATATTAATCGTCGTATTGGCCACGGTCTTTGATTTATCACCACCTATAAACAAGCCGGCTCTTACGGCTATATCGAAAAACCAGCCATTATCCGTATGAAACAAGTCATATGCGGCGCCAAGCTCAAGCATGGTGTTTATTAATTCATGGTTTTGACTAAGCCCAGGCCCAGATACAAAATCATCGGCATTAAAAGAATAGGGAGCGTCTATCGTTACCGTGGCTGAATTAAAATATGACGCAGTAACACCTGTATAATACGCAGAATTGACCGCGGGCAACAAACCTATAATATAAGTCCATGACGGCGCATTAGAATTAACCGCAAAAAACTCCATGACCGGCGCTAGCGTAGCGTCCGTATCATTGCTTGCACCAAAATATATCTCAGCCGGAGAAGTAGTAGCTGTTCCAATTGTTATTTGTGCAGAGCCGCCACCGGTTCCAGGCTCATTGCTAATCCGTGTTATACCGCCAGCTATACCAAAATGCCAGTTGCCGGTGGCGAGAACAGTAAAAGGACAAAACAATAGCGTAAATATGAATAGTTGTTTAAATTTAGATACCATGCAGAACCACTCCCCAATAACATTAACTCATTTTAGATTAATAATGCCTATATTTATAGTAGTCACATCACAATGCGTGATGTGACCTGTGTTTTTTAATAACATCATCTGCTTTAAAGTCCAAAATAATCAAGATCATGCACCAGGCAGTCAAAACGTGATGAGTTTCTAGTTAGATCGAACTATACTTTGTTAACATTCAATTTCATAACTATAAAGATATAAAAAAATGAGATATCCACTTGCTATATTAGTCTTTCTTTATACATCTGCACTTTACGCCACGCCAGACTGGTATCAAAACCGTCACTTAGAAGCCAGTCAAAACGAGCTGGTTGGTTATGGCCAGGGCAAATCTATGCAAGCCGCACGCAACTTGGCCGGCCAGGACATTGCCTTTCAAATGGGTATTGATATTTCGGTAACCACCACAAAAAAATCAAGACTTGAGAACAAACAGTTTCATTCCAGCTTTACAGAAGATATTCGCCAGTTGTCACAGCAAAAACTATCCAACCTTGACATCATAAAATCCGAACAAGATGGCGACTGGTTTGTCGCGGTGAAAACAACAGCTATCCCTTACTGGTTTGAATCTCGCGTTTACAAGGCCGGCCCCGATCAAAAAATCGGTTACGGCTCTGCTTCAAACTTACGTAAAGCTCAGTTAAATGCAGCAGAAGAAATTGCTTTGCAGATGGGCGGTAAAATAAAAGTCGATACAACAAAAACCACCAAGCTTAGCAACTCGACTCTGGAAAAAAGTTTCTCTCAGGATATTCAGCTTGTTAGTGAACACGAAATTGGCAACATACGATTAATTAATATAAAACGCATTAAGAATATCTGGTATGTGGCAGCTGAAGTGGGTGACAAGCGTCACTTCTCTTTAAAACTCACTGATCATTTGAAAAAATCTGGTGATGCATGCAGCAGCAGCTCTCAAAGTAACTATTTAAAAAACATGGCCGCTATTAAACCTATCAACCAGGCGCTTAATTGCACACCTGCTTTGCGTTTATCAAGAAGCAACAATGGGCGCTGGCATCTCTCTGCCAAGAAAATAAAACAAGCACTGACCGGAGCCGAGTTCAAAGAACTATTAACACCTGTACAGTCACACGGTCTTTCTATTTCTTCCAAAAAATCAACCGTCTATGAAAGCGACAGTTACACACTCGACATCCTCTCCGAATCAAAAGGCTATATCAGTTTATTTATCGTTTATGAAGATGGCCATGTTGCTTTGTTATTCGACAATATGCCAATACAGGCTAACCAGGCAATAGAATTTCCCGATAAAGACTCTGGCCTGGAGCTGGTTGCAGAACTGCCTAAACGCGGCATTAAAACCACCGATCTTTATCTGGCCTTGCTCACCGATAGCCCACAAAACTACAGTGATTTCGAAGACATCGCAGAAACTATTCTTAAACCAGAAGATGAATTTCGATTTGGACAGCTGGTCAACAGAATTCAGTCGCCGTTTTCCAGTACGCTGATTCACACTTTACCTTTGTCGAGAAAAATTTACTGAGCGGCGGCCAGTGACTGCAGCCAGTTGTGCATTACCAGACTGGCATTCTCTGTTAATAAAGCACCCTGTTTCTTAGCACCTTCTCGCAAACAATTCAGACAATCTGCTCCTTCCTGCTGGATTTCTGTTGCATGACCTAAAATCCACTGCTCTATTTTTTTCATTTCTATTTCAATATGAAACTGCAAGGCCAGGCTTTGTTGCCAGCTAAACGCCTGAACTTCACATTTTGACGTTGAAGCCAGCAGCTTTGCTTTTTCTGGCAAAGAAAAACTGTCATTATGCCAGTGTAAGACATGGTTGGACCTTATTGGCTCTAATATACCGCCTTCATCGACCAGCCGGACAGCTTCCCAGCCCCGCTCCTTTTCATGCATTGGGTAGACTGATGCACCCAAGGCTTTGGCCATAATCTCTGCACCAAGACCGATGCCGAACACTGGCAAATTGTTTTTTAGACGATATTCGACCAGCTGTAGCTCGTCCACCAGATAAGGAAACCTGGCCATGTCGTTAATGCTGACAGGGCCGTCCAGCACGATCAGAATATCCGCCTCTATCGATATTTTACGTCGAAAGTCTGCCACACCGGCATCCAGATAAATCACATCATAGCCTGCCAGCTCCAGTACACGGTTAAATAGCCCCAGACCGCTATAAGCAACATGGCGAATCACAACCGCTGTCTTCATTTCACACCCAGTCTAAAACTTTAATTTAAATAATATAGTAGATTATCTCTTTGTTTATGGCTATCTTCACGTAAAATACAGCTTTATCACAAATAACATGAACAGTATGAGTAAGACCACGACTGCAACCCCGATCCTCAAATCCCTTGAGCTGGTTCACCAGGGCAAGGTACGCGATAACTACAATGTTGATGACCAGCATATGTTAATTGTTGCCACAGACCGAATATCTGCCTTTGATGTGATTATGCCAACCCCCATTAAAGGTAAAGGCAAAATACTCACTGCTGTCACTCATTTCTGGCTTGATAAACTTCAGCATATCATCCCCAACCACCAAAGCTCACTAGCGGTCAGTGACATCATTAAAGACAAAAACGAGCTGGCCAGTATCGAAGGTCAGGCCATGGTTGTTAAGAAACTCAAACCCTTACCGATTGAAGCCATTGTACGCGGTTATATCATCGGCTCTGGCTGGAAAGATTATCAAAAAAACGGCAGTGTCTGCGGTATCCCATTACCCAAAGACCTGGTTTTGGCTGATAAACTCCCCGAAGCCATCTTCACCCCTTCTACCAAAGCTGACGTCGGTGGTCATGATGAAAACATTGACTACGATCAAACGGTAGCACTGATAGGCGAAGAACTCGCCGCCCAGGTTCGCGATGTAAGCTTGCAGCTATACAAAGAAGCCGCCGACTATGCACTAAAAAGGGGCATTATCATTGCTGATACCAAATTTGAATTTGGCCTAGACGACAACAACCAGCTGGTACTGATAGATGAAGTGCTGACACCCGATTCGTCGCGCTTTTGGCCGGCAGACAGCTATAAACCCGGCAGCAATCCTGAAAGCTTTGATAAGCAGTTTGTCAGGGATTATCTGGAAACCCTGGACTGGGACAAAAATCCACCCGCACCCGAACTACCAAAAGCAATCGTCGAGCAGACCACCGCAAAGTATAACGAAGCATTACAGAGGCTAACCCGTTAAATGTCCGATAAAGGCATCTTTATTACCGGCACCAGCACAGGTGTTGGTAAAACACATACAGCGGTTGTACTGGCTAAAAGCCTGACGAGCCATGGCGTTAAAGTGATTCCCCGCAAACCGGTTGAATCCGGCTGTGATTTTGAAAACGACCAGCTGATCCCGGCTGATGCAACGGCTTTAAAACATGCGGCCAGCTATGAAGGTTTATTGTCCGATGTCTGCCCTTACCGTTTTCGTCAATGCACATCCCCCCGACGGGCCGCGTTTCTGGCGCAACAGGTACTCACAACCCAGCAACTGGCTGATGTTTGTCGAACTGGAGCTGATCAGGGCTTTTTATTAGTAGAAGGCGCCGGCGGATTCTACTCACCCCTGAGTGAAGACGGTCTTAATTCTGATCTGGCAAGAGAGCTTGGCTTACCCGTATTATTAGTTGCCCAGGATGTGCTTGGCGCAATCAACCAGGTATTGTTAAGTGCTGAAGCCATTAAAAACAATGGCCTTGAATTGCGCGCCGTGATTTTAAATCAGGTGAAAGGCTATGATATGCCGGACTCTGTCAGCAATCTTGAAGAGCTTCACCCCTTGTTAGATTGCGCCGTGTATACTCAGCCCCACAGCGATAACATCGGTGACAATGATATGCCCGCCGATTTAATCGATCTGCTGACTAAATAAGCCTGACAGCATCTGTGCTATAAAAACCCCGCTGCACTGATCAGCAATAGCGATCAAGTCGCTTAATCCGAAGAAGCGGCAGCCTCGTTCCATTTCACGTCATGGCAACTGGTACAGGACGGCCCCACAGCCCCCTGCAATTCTGCACCGTGGCAGCTGGTGCAGCCACTGCTAAACGGTGTGTCTTTATCGATGGCATGGCCAACACCGTCCTTGATATCACTATGCGCTACTGTGCCACCACCAGCAGGCGGTGCCTCTTCGTTCCACTTCACATCGTGGCAGCTGGTGCAGGAGGGCCCAATTGCTCCCTGCAGGCTTGCACCGTGACAGCTGCTGCAGCCACTGCTAAACGGCGTGTCTTTGTCGATAGCATGACCCACGCCGTCTTTATAATCGCTATGGGCCACCGAGCCGCCGCCCGATGAAGGGGTAGCCGCCAGATAATCGGCTATCGCCTGTATATCTGCCGTACTCAGCACCGTACTCAGATAATTCATACCCGAAGCCGAAGCAATGCCGGCATTGATGCGACTGACCGTGGCACCTGCTTTGGCACTGCTATCACCCGGGCCATGACAGGCCGCGCAATTATTGTTATACAAAGTAGCACCATCTACACCGCCAGTAGGCGGCGGTGCAGTTGTATCCAGCGATATCAGGTAGTCCGCAATTGCCTGTACCTCAGCGGCTGTCAGACTGCTTAATGCATTCATCGAGGCGACACTGGCAATACCCGTATTGATGCGGATTACCGTTGCACCAACTTTCGAACTGCTGCTACCTGCACCATGACAGGATGCACAACTATTTGCATATAAACTTTCACCGGCTGTTGTTGTCGGTGGCGGCGTCGACGACCCCATGGCCGTCAGGTAATCCGCAATCAGCTGAACCTCTGATACTCTCAGGTTATTCAATGCGCTCATTGCACTTATGCTGTCGATGCCGGTTATGCTGTTAATGATACGAACAACAGAAGCACCCGCTTTAGTGCTGCTCGTTCCGGCACCGTGACAGGTCGCACAACTGTTAGCATACAAGCTCGCACCGTCAGCACCAGAGGCTGGCGGCGGCGTGCTTGCCGTGAGGAAGTCGGCAATTGCTTTAATCTGCGCGCTGCTCAAGCTGGCCAGTGAATTCATCGAAGACACACTGGCAATTGCATTGTTAATACGGTTAACGTCGGCGCCGGTCTTAGTGCTGTTGCTTGACGGTCCATGACAGGCCGCACAATATGAAGTGTAGTGTGCTTGACCATCGAGCGTGCCACCACTTGGAGGCGCATTTTCATTCCATTTCACATCGTGGCAGCTGGTGCAGGAGGGCCCAATTGCTCCCTGCAGGCTTGTGCCGTGACAGCTGGTGCAACCACTGCTAAACGGCGTATCTTTATCGATGGCATGGCCAACACCGCCATTGATATCGCTATGCGGTACGGTGCTGCCACCAGCAGGAGGCACCTCTTCGTTCCATTTCACATCGTGGCAGCTGGTGCAGGAGGGCCCAATTGCTCCCTGCAGGCTTGCACCGTGACAGCTGGTGCAACCACTGCTAAACGGCGTATCTTTATCGATGGCATGGCCAACACCGCCATTGATATCGCTATGCGGTACGGTGCTGCCACCAGCAGGCGGTGCCTCTTCGTTCCATTTCACATCGTGGCAGCTGGTGCAGGAGGGCCCAGCCGCCCCTTGCAGACTTGCACCGTGACAGCTACTGCAGCCACTGCTAAACGGCGTGTCTTTATCAATAGCATGGCCAACACCATCCTTGAAATCGCTATGCGGTACTGTACCACCACCAGATGGCGCAAACTGGGCCAGGTAATTTGCAATCGCCTGTATGTCAGTGGCACTTAAAACTGCCGACAGATAATTCATACTGGCCACACTATTAATACCGGCGTCGATGCGGGCCACATTCGCTCCGCCCTTGGTAGTCGCCGCAGCGGCACCGTGACAGCTGGCACAATTATTAGCATACAAGCTGGCGCCATCCGTGGTTGGCGGTGGCACTGCCAAGGTGCCGAGGTAATCGGCTATCGCCTGTACTTCTACCGCACTCAGGCTGCTCAGATAGTTCATTGACGTGACGCTGGTAATTCCCGCGTTAATTCGTAATGCCGTGGCACCGATCTTGGTACTGCTAGTCGTTGCGCCGTGGCAGGCTGCACAATTGTTCGCGTATAACGTTGCACCATCGACTGTGGTCGGTGGCGGTGTTGTCAGTGTGCCGAGGTAATCGGCTATCGCCTGAATTTGCGCTGCACTCAGATTGCTCAGCGAGTTCATGCTGGCGACACTGCTAATGCCGGTATTGATGCGAGTTACCGTAGCACCGATCTTGGTGCTGCTGCTACCTGCACCATGGCAGGCGGCACAACTGTCTGCGTATAACGTGGCACCATCGACGGTGGTCGGTGGCGGTGTTGTCAGCGTGCCGAGGTAATCGGCTATCGCCTGAATTTGCGCTGCACTCAGGTTGCTCAGCGAGTTCATGCTGGCGACACTGCTAATGCCGGTATTGATTCGAGTTACCGTAGCTCCGATCTTGGTGCTGCTGCTACCTGCACCATGGCAGGCGGCACAACTGTCTGCGTATAACGTGGCACCATCGACGGTGGTCGGTGGCGGTGTTGTCAGCGTGCCGAGGTAATCGGCTATCGCC
>JAOUKT010000126.1 GCA_029882395.1 Gammaproteobacteria bacterium | reverse complement strand
TTGATACACCCATTGATCTAGCACATTGTTTTTTGTTGCGCCGATACTTTTTTTTGCCTTTCAGCAAAAGAAAAACAACTAATGCCAACCTGTTACGGCCACGCCTGATAGATCAAAACCGCTTTTCTTTTTATATTTGCATGGCTCTCAGATAAACCGCCTGTCACAGCATTGACCAGCCCCATGTTCAAGAGCATATACCATACGTGTCGTGCAATTTGACAGTATAGCTCAGTAAATATAAAACCATAATCGTGCCGGCTAATTCACAGCCGACTATAGCTGTTCCACGGCTATTTGACTTACGCCTTGGCATTCATAATGCGCGATCACTGGCATTGTTTACAGCTCACGTTATTGACACCCTGTTGCGTGCATTTCCTGATTTTTTTTACTGAATCAGGCTTGACCCCGTACTTTAGTACAGGGTTTATACTTCAGTCACTCAAACACAAAGTGGACAGACATCATGTGGCAGATTAATCGAATTTTTGACAAAACAGGCTCTCTCGGTGCCATTGTTGCCGCCATGGGTTGCGCCTCCTGTTTCCCGGCCCTCGGCGCGTTGGCTTCTTCTCTTGGGCTGGGCTTTCTTGCCCAGTTTGAAGGGCTGTTTGTTAATACGCTTTTACCGGTTTTTGCCTGGATAACACTGCTAGCCAATATCATCGCTTTTCTCTCGCACCGCCGCTGGCTGAGAGCTTTTGCCGGTATAACGGGGCCTGTGATGATATTGCTAACGCTGTATCCATTATGGCAATACGGCTGGAGCACCTACCTTTTTTATTGTGGACTGGCCATCACTCTGTCGGTTGCAATCTGGGATATTGTCTCGCCGCCCGAAAAAGCCTGCCGTGCTGATAACCATCGGTTTGTTTAACTTTTTCTAAAAGAGATAATCATTATGTCTGACTGCTGCTCAACTCAGTGCGAAACCAATCACGGCCCGGCAAAGCTTGACTGCCCGGCTTGTGATAACAAATCTTTAAAGGTGTCGCATAAAACGATGCTGCAACATATTCAATCGCCCTGGCAACATTCACTTTCAGACCGTCAGTTTTATTTCTGCAATAGCCCGGCATGTGACGTTGTCTATTTTTCTGATGATGGCGTCTCATTTGACAAATCAGACATCAGAGTAAAAATTGGCGTTAAAGAAGAAGACAACGATGCGCTTATCTGTTTTTGCTTTGGCGTCAACAAAACTCAGGCCGCTACTGACAAACAAATTAAAGAGTTTGTGATGAGACAAACCAAACAGGCATTGTGCGCCTGTGAAACCGCTAACCCGTCTGGCAGGTGCTGTTTAAAAGACTTTGCAAAATTTAAACAACCATAAGCGCTCAGCCGTCGCTAACCGGGCAACGGCTTATGATTTGCCCGATTGCTCAATCAGATAAACTAGGTTGTCAATTTTGCCAGTGCCATTATTTCGGTCTTATACTTCACATCTTTCAGGCTTAGCAGTTGTTTAACAATTGCCTTTGCCTGCTCCGGTTTATCCAGGTACATTAAACACAGTTCCGCTTCTTTGATGCGCATTGCTGTTATATCAACAGTGCTATCGTAACGATGTTCTGCATCGTGTAGTAAATGATAGGCCACATTAATCTCGTGTATTTCGATAGCATAGCGCACCAGTAGCAGACTCATGCCGGCATCGGCTAACACAAAAGCCGGTGTTATGCGCTGGCATTCTTTTACGATATTAATCGCGCGAACATGTTGATTTTTACTTATCAGCAGCTCTATCAGCAGCCGTCCTGTGCACAACAGGCTGCGGCTTTTCCCCCAGTGGCTGATGCTTTCAAACAACTTTTCCAGTAGCTGAAAATCCTGGCGGTATCTTTCCTCATCGCTGATCAGCAACATCACCGCGTCTGCGTCTTTCTTCACAGAGACCAGCGTGTACAGTTGCTGCAAAAAGGCCTCATATTGCTTTTTACTTTGTTTTAACTGATAACGTTCAGCGGCCCGATCACGACCATAGGTTGATGACAGATCATAGGAGTTAGCATCTTTTTTTCGGCTCAGCTGATAATCGACCTCGTCTGCCAGCTGTTTTTTTGTCTCACGCCTGCGCTGGCGAAAAAAAATAAAAGCGATCATCAGGCCGGCAAAACCACCGCTAACATGTGATACCAGATTAACGCCACCACTGTTAGCCGACCAGTATAAATTCAGACTATCCCAGCCAATGTAGAAAACGGCCAGTATCCAGGCCGGTATATAATAGGACTGTACAAAACGATAGCCCCAGACAAAGACTTTTATTCTTGCATTTGGCATTAAATATGCCGATACACCTATCATGCCCATCACCACACCTGACAGACCCAGTGTCGGCACCGCCACCGAAAGCCCGGCACTGTAAAGCGAATACGTCATATGACAGATGAATGCGAGCGAAACAAAGACTAAAGCATATTTCAGTTTGTTGTTTATCAGCGCTTCCACACCCGGTGCAAAAGCAAAAAAGAAGAGCAGGTTAGCCATCAAATGCAACCAGTCTGCATGTGCAAATGTTGCCGTTAACATACGCCAAAGATTCGTATCATCCGGGTAATAGAACAGCTGGCCATCGAGGCTATCCGGCACCTGCAGCCTGAATACCTGGTAATGTTTTTTCGCATTAGCAATAGCCTGAGCTATCTGCTCACTGGAATATTCCGGCATTTGCTCCAGACGCTGTTTTAAACTCAGGCTTATAACGTCGCGCCCCACTGACTCGTGCATCCAGATCAAATAGTCGCTACAGAGTGAGCGGTTTCGTTTGAAAAAATCAAATGACGCATCCTCAGCCTGCGCTTTTTCAACAGTCAAACAATATTCTTTTGCCTGCTCTTCTATTGCCTGACGGTTATGCCACTGTAACTGCTGAAGCGCGATACAAATTATGATCACGGCATAAGTGATATAGGGCTG
>JAOUKT010000125.1 GCA_029882395.1 Gammaproteobacteria bacterium | reverse complement strand
AATAATTAGGAAAGCCAGCCGGTTTAACCAAACCCAGCTTAGCCGCCAGATCGTGCAAATCGATCATGTTTTTTAAATCTTCAATTGAAGCCATAAAAGTCCCGTAAGTACTAATTTGTTATATTTTGGTAATAAATTGGTAACAGCACTGAGCAATAGCGAGAAACTATCAACCGCTCATTCATCATCACCGAGAGGAATCGCGCCCTTATATTTTTGCCACCGTTCAATCATGAGATCAGCAAGTCGATGCTTTTCATCTGAATTAAGAAAGTCAATGTGTGAGTTCCATTCTTCCTCGATAAAAGTAGCTGCCGCCCCTGGGATATCATCATCGTAACCACTGGAGACCTCGAGGTTTTCGTTTATGCCAACATAGCCGAGGTTTGCATATTTCAGTATTTCATCAGCAGTCAATTCAACATCCTCATCAGTCCGCTGCCTGTTTCATATTCATCAGCATAAGCTGTGCGGTTAAAATTGTTTGCTTAGCCTCATCAGAAACCACTGAGCTCAACGCACGGTGGCAAAAAATCAAACCGCAAGTAATCTGCTTAGGGTGATCAATACTCGCGCAAACACTGATCACCTTACGAACCACATCTTTTTCTGTTGTCATGTTGCTAATGTCAATTTCAGTATCACTTTCCGACATAACGCTTTCCTATATCAATTTTAATCGACATGCCAAAACTGAAAAATAACCGTCACGTCTTCTTGTTCAACGGTTTTAACAGACACCTCTTTTCCTGCATCGCTGGTTATTTTAGTTGCCGGTCGGTTTATCTGGTCAAATTCAGACTTATCACCCATACCAATATAAATAGCCTTAGGTCCAGCTACACCCACAAAATCACCTGGCGTGTTCATGACGCCTGATCCGTTAGTAATGAAGGAAACGCCAGTTCATCATTGCCCGAATCGGCCAGCTCGTTTTGCCATGGTCTCACTTGCTGCATAACCGCCTCACCCTCTTCAATCAATGCGGTGGTACCAGGTAATGAACTACCGGCCTTTTCAGCATCGTCAACAAACTCCTGCAGTTCCTGTAGTAATTTTGGAACCAACTCAAGCAACTTATCTTCATTTTCAGTCATGGTTTCTCTCCCTTCTCGTTCACCGCTGCACAATGCGGGCAGTTATAAAGTGATTGCAGTAACGGTCCCTCAATCGCCCACCACTGACTGCAGCAACCACACTGCATGTGATGCCACGCACTGGAGTTACAATTTTTTAATGGATATGACGGGTTAATAACATCAGAAAACAACTCAGCTGCAGGCACACACTCTCTATCCTCGATCGCGGATCCGCGCAACTTAACAACGGTGCATTGCTGTTTGTCTTTAGGCTCTTTTTCAATGCAATGATCATTATGAGAAGGCCACGCAGGGCAACTTTTATTAGCCCGGGTGCAGTCGTTGCAAATGATATCGCTCACAATAACTCCAGCTTTGCCTGTTCCCAGGCTATCTGTATTTGATGAAACAATTCATCATTGCCACCGGTATCTGTGTGCGCCTGTGACCGTGCTTTTTTGTAAGCTTTCTGGGCTTCAAAATAATCATGTCCCTGGTATCCGATAACAGCCCGCCAATCAACTGCAGTCGGATCCGGCAAGGCTTCAAAACCCGTAAAAGCTCTTTCCATCATGTCACTGGCGCCCCATCGCTCGATGCCACGCAGGGCGTCGATGGTTTTTCCAATGGCATGAATGTTGTCACCTATCTGGTAATATTTATCGCAGGCAAAAACCATGTCACGGTCTTTGTATTTGAAATATATAGCCACACCTTTATCTTCAGGTGGTCGCTGGCTGGCATAAGGCATGCCGTCCTGTCTCAGGCGGATATTCGTTGATAAATAAACCTGTTTAGCACCCAACAATTTGAGCTCTTTTAATAAATTATTTTGAGCTTTATCCTGGGTCACCCGAAAAGCTGAGTCCGTTACTTTATTTTGAGGGGTGCGGGGCCAGCCTTCAGGCCAGCACAGCGGATATCGCTTATCAGTTTCCATTATTAATCCTTAACCAATTCGTTATAAGTTATCTGTTCAATCTTCTGCACCGCACCAAACTGTTTTTTAAACTGCAAAAAAGTTTCATCTTGTAGTAGCTCAGCCAGTGCTGGTTTTTTATTTTTAATGCTCTGCCACAGCAACTGCTTTTTTTCTTTATTCAGGTTATCAACCGTCACATAACGGTGATTGTTACTGCCCGACAAGACAAACGGCTTCGGCGGGCCATGTTTGTCATGCCATTGCTCTGTTGCGTAACTCATAGAAATTTATCCCTGTAAAAAGCCCGTTGTTAAACGATCACTACCAGTCACTATGCATCACATCAGATTCTTTTAAAGGCCGCGTATAAAAGAAAGCAATAACAGGAACCGACACAGGCCAGCTCACCAACACCAGATAAAACAAAAATTCAGAATCACCACAAGCGCGATGCAAACACTGCTTAAACCGGTCATTGACCCGCAAACAAACAGACACCGCCAGCAGCATGTAAACAACGCCTAACACAAACAACAAAATTCCCGTTAACAAATCCATATCCATTCCCCTTAAAGTAAAAACCCGATCTATCGACAGCGGAAGGAGTCACCGTCCCGGTTCATCGGGGTGCAGGTGATAAGATTAGGGGTCTTATCTAACCTGCCCGTCTCTCACTTATACCGTTGCAACCAGTTAACCGAACGAGAGCGCGGACTGGAACGGTGCCGCCCTAAGACGGCAGGCTTAAGAAGCCCTTACCCTGGCACCGGTCACAAGCGACCAGCACAGCAGGTGTAAACGAATAACCTTTGTCTTTAAAAAATGATTGATGCGAGCCATTTTCCAGCTCAATCAATGAACCGTTTCTAGTATTCAAATCATCAATAAAAGGCTGGTAAACAGGGTTCATCATCTGCCTGCCGCCGTGGCACTTATTGCACTGACAAAGT
>JAOUKT010000124.1 GCA_029882395.1 Gammaproteobacteria bacterium | reverse complement strand
CCGCCCCTGGTTACGATCAGCCCAGTCATCCATCTGTGCATCCGACTGCATTTCGATGTTAAGCGAGAAGTAATTGTCGCCACCCTTGTTGATGTTTTTATTGCTGATAATCTGGCCAGATGAATTTGGCCGGAACAGCTCCTTCGGATTACCAGCCCCATCATTCACTTTGTACAAATTACCACCCACCACCGGGCCGCCGTGCTCACGAGCACCACTGAATTGCTGCCCGCGTATGTTTTGAACCTGTGCGTAGCCCGCAACACCCTGAGCCGCCACCAAGGGGATATTCCAAGGATAAGGCGCAGACGTCATTGTCTTCGTCATCGCCAACGATGTATTGACAATTGCCGAGCTAATCGATGCCAGCTTACCCACTTGAAATAACTTTTTATTTTTAGAGGTCATCAGGCTGGACAAATTGCCCATGATCTGGCCAATGTACCCAACGCGCGCCAACGCTTGTTGCTGCGCGTTCATCGTTGCCTGTTGTTCTATACTTTGCTGGTCCAGCAGCATCTGTGCATGTGCTTGCCGTTTTAAATGCGCTTCCTGATCGAACCCTTCCTTAACAACGGTCAAGCGGTTTTCATTGTTTAACTTTTGATAGGCATTTGAAATTGTTTGCAGCTCAATGTTCTTTGCTTTTTCAGCTTCGATTTGAGCCTCTGTACCCCCCCCGCCTGCCGCACCTTTGCCTGACTTGATATCGTTCAATTTTTGGTATTCAATACCCAGCTGTTTAAGCCGTTCTATTTCACCGCCAAACTCACGACGCCCCATTTGTGCGCCGTGTTCTATTTCTAAATTAATGGCCCGCATCTTAACGGCGATGATGTCCATTTTTTCGGCGTTGGTTGCTGTGTCGACAAACACATCGGCCACTGAAATGAGCGCTGACTTTAATTCAACACCAATGGTGTGCGTTAAGGTCTCCCATTTGTCATTTATAATTTCAGCTTTGCGGATTAATTCAGAATCCATCACTGCACCGGAGTCACGCGCATTTTGTCGAAGCTCTTGCAGGCCTTGCGAGCCATCACGCAGCATGTTGACCATGGCCACACCTTCGGTATCGAAGGCTTTAAAAGATAATAGCAATTTCTCCTGGTCTGTTTCTGCGCCCTGAATAGCATCGGCGTAGTCACCCAATACTGCATTTGAATCACGCAGCTGACCGTTTTCATCGCGTATAGCAATATTGTTCGCTTCGAGTACTTTCTTTAAATCACCGCTACCAGAGGCTGCCTCACCTAGTCGACGAATCCAGCGCTGCATACCCGTGTCTAATGCTGTTTGTTCAATGTTGCTAAGCTTGGCCGCAAACCGGTACTCTTGAAGTTCATCGGTAGTTAAACCTAATTTATCTGCCGTTTTCGCCAACGCATCAGCAAAGGCCACGCTTTCTTCAATCTGGCTTTTTACACCCCACGCACCGGCCGCAACGGCAATACCACCGAATGCTTTTTTTACCCCCAAACCCACATTGTTTAATTGCTTAAATTTTCTTGTTAAATGCTCCGAGTTTTTTTCTGTTTCTTTGAGCCGCTTATCCAGAGACTCGAATGCCTTGCGCGTTTTGTCATCGGCTTTTACACCAAATTTTGCATCATTACTCATCGAGTATATCCATCGCTTCTATGTAAGCATTCGGTTGTTGTAACAACGAGCCCGGCATCGGCAGCACACCGTTTTTGTAGTGTTGATATAGTTTTATAAAATAATGAGATTCTGCCGTGATCATCGGCAGTAAGCAGGTGTTAAATTCACCCACACCCGGTATTTCTTCCACATAGGGAGCCGGGTTTGTTTCGTCGCAATACTTTTCCTTGCATGTTTTGCAATCAAAATCCGCAGGGGTTCGATACACTTCAATCGCAATCATTAAGTTTTTTTTTGGGCTTCTCGCAACACCGTTCGGTCAGTTATTTCGCAAGATAATTCCAGCAAGTCTTCAGATGCCATGCCATTAAAAGCCTCGATTGAAAACGGAACATTTTGTTTGTTTTCATCTTTGTAATTTGACCAGCCTTTAAGACCAAGATTTAGCGCTAAGCGATAATTATGAAAACCGCCCGCCATGACATCTAAATACTGCAACCCATCGAGCGGCTGCAGCATAAAAACCGTTTGCTCATGATCGGGCAACTCTCGCTCACGCTCTAAAACATAAGGCGCTTGCGTGATCGATGCTAATACACTTGCCATAATCGTTCCTTAAGTCCAGATTTCTTTTTCGAAGTCGTCGCCGGTTACATCTTTTGCGGCATACGGTAACTCATAAGTGCGGTAGCCATCCCGATCACCTGGTGAGATATCCGTGTAATAAACGGCTGGCATTTGTATCTGTAACCGGTTACCGGGCACCGATCCAATCACCCCTGTATCCAGTGCCAGGCCAGCACCGTTAACAAAGTCGTCATAAAAATCATTGACGGCCCCGGTCACCATCAGCGGGTCGAACGAGCCTTTGGGGCCGAATTGAGTGATACCCAGCGCGCCATAACCATCGGCGCTGTTCATGTCTTTTGGCATGGCAATAGTGTTGCCTGCATCAAATGACAATGCGTTGATAGTGGCCGCATAACCGCCCACGGTAAACGCTGCGCCTTTGGCTACCAGTGGCACGGCTGTGTCGAAACCTGGAGCAGCAAATGCAACATCGGTAGGTGCCGCGCTGTGGCCCGTCATGGTGTAGGAATAAACAATAACGCCATTGGTTTCAATGTTGCGCGTATAAGTACCCACACAACCCAGCAACTTATGCAGCAAACCTTCATGGTTGTAATAAATGGTGCAGGCTTCTTGCGTGGCTTCATCGGACACCGGCTGATAGGTGACTGATGTGACGGGAACTATCACTTCTGACCTTGCGCACGCACGATGCAGGGCGCCGTGTTCTGGCGCTGTGCCGACTGCGCCTGAGCCTTTCGCCCGCACATCAAAGGTGACCGTTTTTAAG
>JAOUKT010000123.1 GCA_029882395.1 Gammaproteobacteria bacterium | reverse complement strand
TATCAGGTTTTTCTGGGAAAGTTTTTAGGGTTTAGCATGCTGGCTTTTTTTATCAGTTTTATTTTTTTTACCAGTTTAGTTTTGTTTGCAGAGCCAGTCTCGGTATTAATCTGGTCATTATCGCTTTGGTGTGAGTTGTCTTTGGTCGCCTTAATTGCGCTGCTGTTTATATTGTCTTTGCAAAATATTGCGCTGAGCCTGATGGCCAGTATCAGTGTCTATAGCCTGATGCGATTCATGCCGTCGATTCAAAGCATGGGCGACGGCCCCTTTCAGGATAGCGTGATGAACAGAGGCATGAACGCAGCGTTAGATGTAATCGATCTGGTTTTACCGCGGCTGGATCATTTTGCACAAAGCAGCTGGCTGGTATATGGCCGTCCCGATATGAGTGTACTGGTGAGCCTGTTGATTGAGTTTATTCTTTTTGTCAGTTTATTTGTTGTGGTAGGCGTAATTGATCTGAAGCGAAAGCCGATCTAATGGTTAAAAGTAAGCTGGCTGGCACCTTGCAGCATAAAACAGGTTTTTTATGGCTGTTATTGGTCCCGGTGTTTATCTGTATTCTCGTCTGGAGAGATAGTGAGCAGTCTAAAAAGCCGGCCATTGTTCAGTTGGCAGAAGCGCCATCGTCGTTAAGTCTACAGTTTATGGCAGCCAGTGACAGCGCATTTAGTTACCGGCTTGTGCTGTTCTGGCTGCAACAATTTGATGTGCAGTCCGGGCAGTATATTTCGTATCGTCAACTGGATTATCAAAAGCTGACCGACTGGCTTGAGGCTTTATCCGTGCTCGAACCGGAGAGCCAGTATCCATTGTTATTAGCCGCACGTGTATATTCCCGGGTGGCGGATACAGAAAAAGTCAGGACGGTGCTGGCATATATTTTTAAAAAATTTTTGCAAAATGCGGATAAAAACTGGCGCTGGCTGGCAGAGGCAACCGTGATCGCAAGGCACACTTTGAAAGACCAGCCACTGGCACTGAAATATGCCACGGCTCTTGCTGACTCATCGAGTAGTGAGATACCACACTGGGCCAGAGATATTCGGCTGATTATCCTTGAAGACATGGGTGAAGTCGAACAGGTTAAATTACTGGTTGGCGCACTTGTCGCCAGTAAAACGGTGACCGATGCCAATGAAATAAGATTTTTGGAGATTTTAATGCAGCGTTTACAAAATAAAGACAAATAAAATAACAAAAAACAATAATTGCTTCTACAATCAGAGATATATACGATATTATTTATTATAATCAACGAATTAACGGACAAATATAAAGAGGTTCCTTATGAAAAAACAACAATCGGGCTTTACCTTGGTTGAGATTGCGATCGTCATGGTCATTATCGGCTTGTTACTTGGCGGTGTGCTTAAGGGCCAGGAAGTAATTACCAATGCGCGGCTGAAAAATATTAACAATGAATACAATGGCATCTCGGCAGCAGTGTACAGTTATCAAGATCGTTATCGCGCATTGCCCGGTGATGATGCAGCCGCCGATGCACATGTGAACGGCCTTGTAAATTCGGCTGCCACAGTGGGTAATGGCATTATAGAAGGTGTATTTGATGTGGCGGATGCTGCGATAGGTGTAGGTAATGCCGAGTCATTATTAGCCTGGCATCATTTAAGAGCCTCTGGTTTGGTTAGTGGTAGTGGCTTGCAAGCGGATGAAACATCGAATGATAGACCGGTCAATGCAATAGGTGGTGTAACGGGCATTGAAACAGGTGGTGGTAATGCTGCCGATGGCACTTTTATTCCGGGCTTGGTGATAGGTTTTTCAGCTATACCACCTGACATGGCACAAATATTAGATATTCAAAACGACGACGGTAATGCCGATGCAGGCAGTATTGTCACGGGTACTCTTGGAACAACATATGCTGCTCATATTACTGCTGGCACAATCCAGAGACTGTTCTTCGGTTTCTGATAATGCCAGTCTATGAATGTGTTAAGGCGGGTGTATAGCCCGCCTTTTTTAATTATGCCACTAAATATTAGCAATATATCAAAATCCTATCTGTCTGAAACAGTATTGGCAGATTTAAGCCTGCAACTGCAGCAGGGTGAAATTTTTAGCCTGGTCGGTATCAACGGTGCCGGTAAAACCACATTGATTAAATGCATGCTCGACTTTCATAAAGCCGATCAGGGACATATTTCATTATTCGGAATTGCGTCTGATATGACCTCATCAAGAGATGAGCTGGGTTATTTGCCGGAACGGTTTCTGCCACCTTATTATTTAAATGGTCAGCAATTTTTAAAATATATTTTTGATTTACATAAATCATCGGTGGCTAGCGCTGCAATAAGCCAGATGCTGCAGGACTTAGATTTATCTGAAGATATATTGAATAAGTCAGTGCGGGAATTTTCAAAAGGCATGGCGCAAAAACTGGGTTTGGCCGCTTTATTATTATTAGACAAAAAACTGTTAATTTTAGATGAGCCGATGAGCGGCCTTGATCCAAAAGCGCGGGTGCTAATTAAACAGCAGTTAAAACGGGCAAAGCAGAAAGGCAAGACGATTTTTTTTAGCAGCCATTTACTGGCAGATGTTGAAGAGCTGAGTGACCGTATTGGCATTTTACATGAAGGCAAAATCGCTTACTGTGGAACAGCTGATGAATGCAAAACACATTATCAGGCTGAAACGCTGGAAGATGCGTTTCTGAATTGCATTTCTTGAAGAAAGTCTTAGGTCTTAAGGCTTAAGGCTTAAGGCTTAAGGTTTAAGTCAAAAGCGAAGAAGACTTGACATGAAGCATGATAAAAGTTTAAATTTTTCCGACTTCCGACTTCCGACTTCCGACTTCCGACTATCAAATCCCCAGCTCTTTAATTTTTCGGGTTAAGGTATTTCTTCCCCAGCCTAATAGTCTGGCGGCTTCCAGTCGTTTGCCTTTGGTTTTTTCTAAAGCGGCATCAATCATAATATGTTCAAACATGG
>JAOUKT010000154.1 GCA_029882395.1 Gammaproteobacteria bacterium | reverse complement strand
CCCCAGTAGTTCAGTTTATTGTCGTTTATCTCCTGGCCGTGGTCGCTGCTTATCAATATCACCGTGGTTTCCATCAGGCCTTTTTTTTGTAAATCATCGATCACCTCACCGACCAGACTGTCGACGAAGTGTGTGATGTTTTTATAATGGTTTATGATCGGTAGCGGGTCTCTGTCATTGTTTAATTTAAAGTAGTTTATATATGAAAGGCTGGGCATAAATTGTCTCGGGTAACTTTGCGGGTACTGGTAGGCATGCACGGAGTCATAGAATAAGACACCAAAAAAAGGCTTGCCAGCCTCTTGCTTCTGCTGCTGTGCCAGCCATTGCTGCCACTTTGAGGTGATTTTAATATCACGAAGGTTGGCCGTTTTTGCATGGGTAGAGGTCTGCAGATTGCTGATCTGCTTAAACACCGTGCGGTCAAATTCCGGATTGATCAACGGTGCACTGGCAAAGATCCCGGTTTGATATTTCAGCTCAAGCATCCTGTCTATCATCACAGGACCGAGCTGATTGCTTTCAAAGGCTTTCCAGTAGGTAGCAGGCAGGCCATAAAAAAGTGAAAAGATACCATTGCGTGTATCGTTGGATCCACTAAAGTGATTTTTATACTGGATCGATTGACTGGCAAGCGCAAAGATATTGGGCGTGACCGACTCGGTCATCATATCAAAGCGCCAAGAATCAATCAGAATCATCAGCAGATTTAATGGTTTATCCATCAGCGCAGATGAACTGGAAAAGATTAACGGTTTAAGCGGGTAATCTAAACTGCTTTTGTTTTTGATAACCAAGCTGGCTTCTTGCTTTTTGATATTGCCCCAGCCCTGCCTGATCATGAATTTATTAGCGGTAGCCGGCAGTAACAGCGGGTAAAAATGACTCAGCCGGGTGATACTCCGGATATAATTAGCATCGGCATAAATGTGTATAAAGTGACTGATAAAATAGAGCACTATCATGCAGCTCAACAGCCACTGAGGTTTTAACTTTTTATATAAGACGAGATGATGATTCCAGAGGAATAATGCAAGCGTTATTTCAATGATAACGAGCAGCGCGCTCGCAACAAACAGCACAGACCACATTTGTAACGGAAAGCCGATGATTTGATCTCCGGCATCCAATATCATCTGCAATATAAACAGGTTTATATGAAATTTATACTGTGCGAATACATAGGTATCAATTTTTAAAAGTATTATTCCCACTGTTGCGATGAAAACGGCGAGTGCCAATATCAGTGCTTTTTTTGGTAGCAGAAGAATAAACGGCAAAACAGTTATCAGAAACAATAATATGACAAGGAATGTAAAATGCCCGGACGTCATGCTGATTAAATAAACCCAGCTTAAGCTGTCTTCCGGATAGGGGCTGGCGGAAAGGTAACTGGCCGAAATAATGAACACAATAACCAGATTGAAGCTGCAGAACAGCATAGCCCACTTGAACAGTGACTGACGCTTGCTACGCCGGGACAGCTCAGGTCGTTCCATCTGCAGATCCTTTGCAGTTGCTGGCTGATATAATGTCGTTAATAATACGGCTTATCAGCTATTAGCAAATTAAATCATTGAGCCTTTCTTTATTACTAATCATAAACCCATTTAGTCGCGGTTTTCAATTTCTATTGCGCCGCACACATCTGTGCC
>JAOUKT010000017.1 GCA_029882395.1 Gammaproteobacteria bacterium | reverse complement strand
TAGCCAGAGATACCGCTGGCGCTGATTATTTGGGCGGTTAAAAAATTACTTGCCGGCTTTCAACGTCGCCAAAAAGTTTTCGGCTAATGCAACGTAAATTGGTTTTTTACAGACAAATTTTGATGCCCCGGTGGCAATTAAAGACGTTGCCATTAATGCAAATACGATGTCCTGATTATCAACCATTTCCATGACGATAATAAAGGCCGTAATCGGTGTTTGCACCACACCGGAAAAGTAACCGACCATTCCCAGCAAGACAACGGTGGTGGCCAGCCCGGCAGGAAACAATAACGACAGATCACTACCCAGCCCCGCACCGCTGGCCAGCGAAGGCGCAAAGATACCACCGGGAATACCGGTTAAATAGGTCGCGGTGGTGGCGGCTAATTTATACAGCGGGTACATAAAACCAATCGTGTTTTCACAGCTTGTGCTGGCGGTGCAGCTAACGATTTGCTGGGCTTCGATATAACCTGTGCCGTAAACCTGACCGTCTGATAGCACGCCTAACACGGCTACTACCAGACCCAGCAAAAAGGCAGTTCGATACGGATAGTCTTTGACATAGGGACGAATTTTTTTGCCGGCGGTTATTAATAACTGGCTAAAACCACCGCCTAACAAACCACCGAGCACACCACTGACAATCACGGCCAGCCATAACAAACTGAGATCGGCTTCTGCCGGTACGCTGCCGTAATAGTTGTAATTGCGCTGGTGAATAAAGATAGCGGTCATGCCGGCGAGTATCACGCCGATCAGAATCATGCCGATGCTGCGCCGGTCGAACTCACGTGCCAGCTCTTCGATGGCAAACATGATGCCGGCCAACGGGGTATTAAACGCTGCCGCAACGCCGGCACCACCGCCGGTTAAAATCAGGCCGCGTTTCATATAACGGGCCGAAAGGTGTGTGTATTTGCCAAGGTTGTACATGATGGCAGCGCCGATGTGCACGGTCGGGCCTTCACGGCCTAACGACGCACCACAAAACAAAGCGATTAATGATAAAAAGATTTTACCAATGGCAACCCGTATCGAAAGCAAACGATCGGTTAACGATGGCCCGCCTTTATCTTCAATCGCGATGATGGTTTGCGGGATACCGCTGCCTTCGGCACCGGGAAAAAAGCGGCGGGTTAAATATACAGTTAGCAGCAAGCCAAAAGGTGTCATGAAAAAAGCGATGACAGGCCAGCGTTGATAAATTGCGTGAAAGGTATGGTCAGCAAATTCGGCCGAGAGTGCAAAGATGGCCGCGACAATGCCGACAATAACAGCACCGCCCCAGAAGATAATTCTGGTTTTCCATTTTTTATACTGAAAGTAATGGTGCTTATGTCGGCGAATATAACGGCGCATGTTGTGTCCTGTTTAATAAAGTATTTTCACACTGCTTTCGTCAATCATATTTTTTAAGCGGTTAATGAGTTCATCGGTGGGTTGCACGTTCCAGTTTTCATCCAGCGCTAAAGTGGCCCTGGCTTGTTCGGTTTTATAATGCACCCAGACCGGGCAATTGCCTTCAGTAAAGGGTTTTAACACATCCGCCAGCCCTTTGATAAAGCCGTTAGCGGCCTGCTCCGGCTTTAATTTAATATCAACCCGTTTGGCAAAACGTTCGCGGGCGGTTTCTATATCGTAGATTTTTTTAGCGGTAAGACGGTGACCACCAAAGTAGTCATCGTAAATGACCGTGCCTTCAACCACCATCAGTTTATCTTTGTTCATCAGGTAGCCGTATTCTTCATAGACATCTTCATAAATCTGTACTTCGATGCGGGCGGTTCGGTCATCGAGTACGGCAGAGACTATTTTGTTGCCGGCCTTGGTTCGGCGTGCGCGCATATCAACCATTAATCCGGCCAGACAATATTCTGTTTTGCTTTTTCTGGCACGGTAACCATCGGTGGGCGCTTCAATAATGTCATGCAGCTTTATAAACGTGCACTCGGTAAAGTGCCTGAGCTCTGCTTCATAACGTTCGATCGGGTGGCCGGTTAAATACAGCCCCAGTGTTTCTTTTTCAGCCCGCAGCCGGGTTTCATCATCCCATTCCTGAGCGCTGGCCTGTTCAATCGGGGCCATATTGAGGTCTTCATCAGCCGCACTGCCAAACAGATCGTTCTGACCCAGCTCAAAGTTTTTCTGGTGCTGATCAGCCATCTGGCTGGCTTCGGGCAAGCGCGCCATTAAGGTCGCGCGGTGCGGGCCCAGCTCATCCATGGCGCCGGAACGGATCAAGGCTTCCATCACCCGTTTATTGACCTTGCGGCTATCAACCCGCCGGCAGAATTCGTAAATGTCTTTATAAGGGCCGGTATCACGCCGTTCGGCAATCACAGATTCCAGGGCTGCCTCGCCGACGCCTTTAATCGCGCCTAAGCCATAGAGTACGGTTTTGTTGTCTTTGACGCTGAATTTAATTTCGGAACTGTTGACGTTAGGGGGTACCACTTCAAGTTCCATCAGGTGACAGTCTTCTATCAGGGTTACCACCTTATCGGTATTGTCCATATCAGCGGACAACACCGCGGCCATGAACTCGGCCGGGTAATGGGTTTTCAGCCACATGGTTTGATATGACAGTAACGCATACGCTGCAGAGTGTGATTTATTGAAACCGTAACCGGAGAAGTATTCCATCAGATCGAAGATGCCGGATGCGGTTTTCTGGTCGATGCCTCTTTCGGCGGCGCCTTTTTCAAAGATCAGGCGTTGTTCGGCCATGACCTCTGGTTTTTTCTTACCCATGGCGCGACGCAGCATGTCGGCACCGCCAAGCGAGTAATTAGCCAGTACCTGAGCAATTTGCATAACCTGCTCCTGGTACAAAATCACCCCGTAGGTGGGTTCTAATACCGGCTCCAGATCAGGGTGCGGATAGGCCACATCGGCCCGGCCGTGTTTACGGTTGATAAAGTCATCCACCATGCCCGAACCTAAAGGCCCTGGCCGGAAAAGTGCCACCAGTGCAACAATGTCTTCAAAGGTATCGGGCTGCAGGCGTTTGATCAAATCCTTCATGCCGCTGGATTCAAGCTGGAACACGGCAGTGGTATTTGAGAGTTTTAACTGGGTGAAAGTATCTTTATCATCGAGATCGATAAATTCAATTTGTAAGACTTCTTCCCCATTTTTAGCGCGCGCGACGTTTATGTTTTTGACCGCCCAGTCGATAATGGTCAGGGTTCGCAGGCCGAGAAAGTCAAACTTAACCAGGCCGGCCGCTTCGACATCGTCTTTATCAAATTGTGTGACGATGCTGCTGGATCCTTGCTCGCAGTACAATGGTGAAAAGTTGGTCAGTACCGAGGGTGAGATCACCACGCCACCGGCATGTTTACCGGCATTACGCGCCAGGCCTTCGAGTGTCAGCGCCATGTCAATCAGGTCACGGACATCTTCGTCCTGTTCATAGGCGGTTTTTAATTCATCGGATTCCAGCAGCGCTTTGCTCAGCGTCATGCCGATTTCAAACGGAATGGCTTTTGAAATGCGGTCAACAAAACCATAGGGATGACCCAGAACGCGGCCCACATCACGCACCACCGCTTTAGCGGCCATGGTGCCGTAAGTGATGATTTGCGATACCCGGTCGCGGCCATAGGTTCGTGCCACATAGTCGATCACCCGGTCACGGCCGTCCATGCAGAAATCGACATCGAAATCCGGTAACGAGACACGCTCGGGGTTGAGGAATCGTTCGAACAGCAGGTCGTAGGCCAGCGGGTCAAGGTCGGTTATCAGCATCGCATAGGCGACCAGCGAACCGGCACCGGAACCACGCCCCGGCCCCACCGGCACATCGTTTTCTTTGGCCCATTTAATAAAGTCGGCAACGATCAGGAAATAACCGGGGAAGCCCATGTCGATAATGGTTTTAAGTTCAAACTCTAGCCGGTCGATATAAACCTGGCGTTGCTGCTGATAATCCGCAGCGTTTTTATCAAGCAGCACCTCAAGGCGCTTGTCCAGGCCCTGATGAGCGACCAGCCTGAAGAAGCTGTCGATGGTTTCGCCTTCAGGCACCGGGAAGTCGGGCAGAAAACTTTCACCGAGCTGTATTTCCATGGTGCAGCGTTTGGCGATTTCAACGGTGTTTGCCAGTGCCGAGGGGATGTCGGCAAACAACTCACACATTTCTTCGGGGCTACGCAGGTATTGCTGTTCACTGTAGTTTTTATCACGCCGGGGATCATCCAGTGCACGGCCAGCTGAAATGCAGACACGGATCTCGTGGCCGTCGAAGTCTTGCTGTTTTAAAAAGCGCGCGTCATTGGTGGCCACCACCGGGGTCTGGCTCTTGGCAGCCAGTTTAACCGCCGCGTGTATATAACTCTCTTCATTGGCGCGGCCGGTGCGTTGCAGCTCAAGATAAAACCGGTCGCCAAAAACAGCCCGCCAGTGCTGCAGATAGCTGGCTGCCAGTTCTGCATTACCTGAGAGCAAGGCGCGACCTATATCCCCTTCCCGGCCTCCGGATAACGCAATCACCCCTTCTGAATGCTGTTTAACCCAGTCACTTTCAACCACAGGCTGACCGCTGTGCTGGCCTTCGAGATATGCCCTGGATACTAATTCAGAAAGGTTGATATAACCCTTATGATTTTGAGCCAGTAAAACCAGTTTATAGGGTTCTTCATTGCGCTCACGAGACTGCACCAGCACATCGGCACCGATGATTGGTTTGATACCGGCTGCGCGCGCCGCACGGTAGAATTTAACCGTTGCAAACATGTTGCTATGGTCAGTCAGCGCAACAGCGGGCATGCCATTTTCAGCACAGGCCTTCATTAGCGGTTTAATGCGAATTAGACCATCTACCAGAGAGTACTCCGTATGCAGATGTAAATGTATAAAAGAAGGTTCCATATTTCCTGAGGATCAAATGACCGCGGTAGAAGGCTAATTATAAGGATACTGGCAACGCCAAATACTGTGCCATCATAAAGCTTTTTAAGGCTCAATATAAGCCACAAAACACATAAACTAACAAACTATTTCGTGGTGAAGTATTCTATTAAGAAAATACGATAAGTCATTGTTTAATATAGACTGAGAACTTAAAGTACTTTCTTAACTGGTGCAAAACTCCGTCTGTGATCAGGGCATGCGCCGTGTGCCTGCAAAGCTGCAATATGGACTTTTGTGCCATAGCCTTTATGCCGATCAAAACCATATTGCGGGTAATCCTGATGCAGTTTGAGCATTTGATGATCACGCTCTACCTTGGCCAGAATTGACGCCGCGCTGATGGCCTGCACTTTATCATCGCCTTTGATAATGGCCTCAACGGGATAGGCAATATCCGGGCAGCGGTTACCGTCTACTTCGACTTTTTCAGGTGCAATGCTAAGGCCTTCTACCGCTAACTTCATGGCTTTCATTGTGGCCTGTAAAATATTAATTTCATCAATTTCTGCTGCGCTGACACTGGCTATCGACCAGGCCAGAACCGAGGCTTTGATTTCGACTGCCAGGGCTTCACGCTTTTTTTCGCTGAGTTTTTTTGAGTCGGCTAAACCGGCAACCGGCTGATCCGGGTTCAAGATCACCGCCGCGGCGACCACGGAGCCCACTAGCGGCCCCCTGCCGGCTTCATCGACACCGGCTAAAAGTAAATCAGAATTCATCAACTACTCGTTTAAATTTGAGGTAAAATGCCCGCACTTATTTTTTCTGTCACTGAATAGCCGGCTTTTTATTTTTGGCTTTCAGATTAATTGTTATTGTATCGATTCGGAGTTTAGATTGCCCGTTAAAAATATCATGATCAGCGCCGGTGAGGCTTCCGGCGACTTGCATGCTGCTAATTTAGTCAAAGCCCTGCACAAGATAGACTGCACCATCAAGGTCAATGGCATGGGCAGCGATAAAATGCGCGAAGCCGGTGTCGAGCTGCTATACGATTGCCGCGACATTGCGGTGATGGGCATTGTTGAAGTGCTGGCCAAATGGGGCACCATTATGGGTGCGCTTAACATTCTTAAAGAATCCTTAGCCAAAAACCCGCCGGACCTGTTGATTCTGGTAGATTACCAGGAATTTAATATGAAGCTGGCTAAGGCGGCTAAAAAGCGCGGCATCAAAGTCATGTTTTATATCGGCCCTCAGGTCTGGGCATGGCGTTCACACCGGGTTAAGAAAATCGGTGAGAAAATTGACATGATGGCGGTGCTGTTCCCGTTTGAGGAAGATTTTTATAAAAAAGCCGGTGTACCGGTGCGCTTTGTTGGCAACCCGCTGGTCGATGAAGTCAAAGCCAGCATGACTGTTGATGCGGCTACTGAAATGTTCGGGCTTGATGCATCAGTAAAAACCATAGGCCTGCTGCCAGGCAGCCGGCGCAGTGAAATTTGCCGGCTGTTACCGATACAACTGGCCGCTGCGCGTTTAATCTACCAGCGCCAGCCGCAAACACAGTTTATTGTGCCTTTGGCCAAATCGGTCGATATGCAGAATATCCAGCCATTGCTCGACGAATACCCCGAACTGCCGCTGCATATCGTGCACAGCCATATTCATGATGTCATGAATTGCAGCTACGCGGTGATCACGGCATCTGGCACCGCTTCATTAGAAACGGCGCTGATGACCACGCCGATGGTGATCATTTATAAAATGTCGCCTCTCAGTTATAAAATCATGAAACGCATGATTACCATCGATCATATTGGTCTGCCGAATATCGTCGCCGGCAAACAGGTGGTGAAAGAGCTGCTGCAGGAAAATGCCAGCGCGGAAAACATCGCCGATGAGATTCTGCAGATGCTGACCGATAGTGACTACCACCAGCAGATCAGCGCTCAGTTGCAGCAGATACGCAACAGACTGGGAACATCGGGCGGCTCTGAACGTGTCGCCAGGCTGGCTTTTGATATGTTACAGCCTGACTTTAAAGCCTGATTTATTTAACAGAAGACAGATTATGCAATTTATAGACTTTCCCGGTGCCTACGAGCGCCAGCTACAACGCAAATATAATAACCCGGCCCTGTTTAACATCAGGGCGGATGATATCAATGCTGACAGCATTTTACTGGCGCGCCAGCAAGACAGTGAAGAAGTCGAAAAATTTATGATCAGTTTTCGCCGTGTCGTCGAGCGTGCCGTCAGTCTTAAGCCGAATGAACAGAGTGATGTGATTTTAAAACTCAAAGAAGACCTTGATCAGCACTATCAACATTGCTGCAGCCTGCAAGGTGATATGTCGAAGATAAAACAGGCCTTACAGACCTTGCTCAATGCCATTATGTCAGCGGTACGCAAGGGCGCGGGAAATGACCTTGCCGCTCAGAGCAAACTGGATGAAGAAGACACCGCCAGAGCGGAACACTTCCGGCTTCAGGAGTTTGCATTGATTGCCGATATGATGCGCGAGCAACGCTCCATCCCGGCAGCAGAGCTGGCACTGTCTCTGCTGACAGAGCCGATGAATATTGTGACAGAAGCATTGGAACTGTTTCAGGCGCAGGAAATTGCCGGTTTAATCAGCGATATTCATGATAAGTTTTCAGTCCTCGATGATGAGGCCATAAAACCTTATCAGCACAAGCTGCAAGCGATCGCTGAAAAACTGACCCTGCTGGCAGACGATACCAGCAGCAATTAATTTTTTATTCAATAGCCTGCGGGCAAGACAATTTCAATCTGCGCGGCATTATTGGACATCTGCAAATTAGCCAGGTGCTGAGTGTAATGTCTGTCACTTTAGCCACGCCAGACAACAGCCGCCAAACAGCTTAATTTTTGAGTTAAGCCTTTACTGTTTAATGACCACTTCTCACTACTGCGAGTAACAGCTCAAAGCGGCCCGCCACTGAATGAACATGTGATACATAGCCGCTAATCCTCTACGGATAACCTATCCACTGAATCACCTTGCGCTTGCTGCAATGACCACAGGTGCTGGTATTTGCCTTGTTGTGCTATCAGCTCTGCATGCGTGCCTTTTTCAACTATTTTACCTTCATCCAGCACCAGTATTTCATCGGCATCCGTCACCGTTGATAATCGATGGGCGATTACCAGCGTTGTATGCTGTTGAGAGATGTCTTTTAAGGCCTGCAGAATTGCCTGTTCTGATTTTGAATCGAGCGAGGATGTGGCTTCATCAAAAACCATTATTCTTGGCTGGCTGATTATGACACGGGCAATGGCCACACGTTGTTTTTCACCGCCTGATAATTTCAAACCGCGCTCGCCGACTAAAGTCTGGTAGCCATCCGGCAGCTGGTTGATAAAAGCGTGGATATTGGCCATTTTAGCCGCCCGATAGACATCGTCTTCTGTCGCTTCCGGGCGTGCGTATTTTATATTATTAAAAATACTGTCGTTAAACAGTACCGTGTCTTGCGGCACGATACCGATGGTTTTTCGCAGGCTTTTCTGGCTCACTGATTTGATATTCTGGCCGTCAATTAAAATATCGCCAGCAGTGGCATCATAAAACCTGAAGAGCAACCGGGTGATGGTCGACTTGCCGGCACCGGATGCGCCGACGATGGCGACTTTTTTCCCTGCCGACACCTTGAAGCTGACGCGATCGAGTATCTGCCGGTCTTCTTTATATGAAAAACTCACATTTTTAAATTCTACTTCTGCTTTGCTAATGTTTAACTCTGTCGCCCCTGGGCTGTCTTTGATTTCCGGTTTTTTGTCCAGTAGCCTGATCATTAAATCCATGTCGGCCAGCGAATATTTCAAGGCCCGGTAAATAATGCCGAGGAAACCCAGCGGCATGAACAACTGCAACATCATGGCGTTAACCAGCACCAGATCACCCAGTGTCATGCTGCCATCAACAACCCCCTGCGCGGCATAAATCATGATAAACGTAACACCGATAGAAATCACGGCACCCTGACCAAAGTTTAACAACGACATAGAGTTCTGGCTCTTGACGGCTGAATCTTCCCAGTCTGTCATGGTTGTTTTGTATCGATTTAATTCATATTCTTCGTTGGTAAAATATTTAACGGTTTCGTAATTAATAAGACCGTCAATGGCCTGACTATTGGCCTCTGAATCGAGTTTGTTCATGCGGTGACGGAAATGCATGCGCCATTCTGTTATTGCCAGCGTAAAGCCGATATACACAAACACAGTTAATGTAATCACCAGGGTAAATTTCCAGTTGTACTGACTTAATAAAATAAAGGCGACCAGTAAAAACTCGGCAATGGTGGGAATAATATTAAACACAAGATAGTTCATTATCGAGCTCAGGCTTTGTGTGCCGCGTTCCAGGTCGCGGCTGATACCACCTGTTTTTCTGTCAAGGTGAAAACGTAATGACAGCTGGTATAGACGTGCTAAAACCTGCAGCGATAATTTTTTAATCGCGCCATAACGCACTCTGGCAAACAAAGCATCTCGCAACTCATTAAACAGTCCACTGACCAGCCGCAAAGCACCGTAACTTAGTAACAACACAACGGGTAACATAACCTGATTCTCGTCTGTCACCTGATCGAGCTTATCAACAATGTCTTTTAACAGCAGCGGCATGCCAACCACGGCCAGTTTGGAAATGATTAAAAACACCAGCGAGAGTAATACACGGCCTTTATAGTCCCAAATGAATGGCAACATTCTTTTCAGGTTTCTGATATCAGTACGCGAGCGGTGAGGCAAATCAGTGGCTTTGTTATCAATCATTAGGGAACTTTCTTTGTATTGGAGTGTATTTATCTAGTATATAATTATATCTCATTACACAATTGCCCTGATATGAAAACAATAAAGAAACTGAATATGCGTTATTTCCGATTAGCTATAGCCATCATCACCACAGGGTTAATCACTCTTGGTTGCACGCAGGATGCATCCGACTCGGCCGGGCGTAAAAACAAAGCTCATCGCGTCACCACTGTAAGCCTTACCGCCGAAAGCGGCCAGCTTGAAAGACGTTTTAATGCATTAATTGTTGCGCCCAACACTATTACCATCAGCAATCAGATTGCTGGCAGCATAGTTAAAATGCCTTTTCGGGCCGGCGCCGTGGTTAAAAAAGGCGATGTACTGGTACAGATTGATGACAGCTTAACAAAAGCTGAATATAAAAAAGCGCAGGCCAACCTGGAAAAAGCACGCCAGGACTTAAACCGTATTAAAAAACTCATTCCACGACAGCTTGCTTCTGCTGAGCAATTATCAGCTGCCAGCACCGACAAAAAGCTGGCAGAAGCCGAGCTTACTTTAAAAAGTATTCAGCTTAACCGCAGTCTTATTAAAGCGCCGTTTTCCGGTGTTATCAGCCAGCGTTTTTTTGAACCCGGTGATACAGCAGCGATTAACAAACCCTTGCTGACACTGGTTGATAACCAGCACCTGATTGTAAAAAGCGCCATTCCGGAGTCGCTGATAGCAAACGTAAGCGTCGGCAAAGAGGTAAAGGTAAAAATTCCTTCACTGTCATTATTGCGGGATGCAAAAATCAGTACACTCTACCCTACAGTAGACAGCACAACGCAGCAGGTTTCTGTTGAAGCCGCTTTTGATACCCTTAATGACCCCTTATTACCGGCGCTGTTCCCTGGGCAATTTGCCGAACTTATTATCAGTTACCAGTCGGCGAGCCATCTTCTTGTGCCCGTAAACGCGGTTCAGTACGATACAAAAGGCGCCTGGGTTTTTCGTCTTGACAAAGACAATAAATCAGAAAAAACACGCATCAGCACCGGCAAAAACATTAACAACAAGATTGAAGTTAACAGCGGCTTAAACGTCGGCGATATTATTGTCACCCATGGTTTTGTTGGTTTACGCGCGGGCAAAAAAGTCAGCACAGGCCCCGCTGATATAAATAAAAAATGAATAACTATAATAACAAAGGCGGTTTAGCCCGCTGGTCTATCAATCACCCGGTAGCTGTCACCGTTAGCCTGCTTACCATTATCGTCATGGGTATTTTTTCTTTAAATCGGCTCGGCGTGGATTTATTACCCAAACTCATTTACCCGGAAGTGCGTGTGCGCATCCTTAACCCCGGTGTACCGGCGGCGATCATGGAAGACGAAATCACTCGGCAGCTGGAAGAACAGCTGGCGATTACTGAAAACGCCACCAATATCCGCTCACGCTCCTCGGAAGGCCGCTCCAATGTTGACCTCTCCTTCCCTTATGGCACCGATATTAATATTGCTCTGCGTGATGCCAGCACACGGCTAGATCGTGCCAAACGCTTTTTACCGACCGATATAGAACCCGCTGTTATTTACAAACTGGACCCGTCTCAAATTCCCATCATGGAGCTGATTGTCAGTTCCGATCACAGAACATCCGTTGAGCTCAGAAGCTGGGTCGATTACAACTTTAGCAAATGGTTTTTGAACTTGCCCGGCGTGGCATCAGCCGAAGTCGGTGGCGGCCTGATCAGGGAGATCAATATCACGCTTGACCAGAACAAACTCAATCATTTTGGATTCGATGTAGACGATGTCATTAAGCAGCTCGAAGATGAAAATCAGGACATTCCCGGTGGCAAGCTCTATAGCAAACAGCAGGAGATCAGTATCCGCGCGCTGGGACGGTTTACCAGCCTGGAGCAGATTGCCAATACCAGTATCAGCAAACAAACCAGTGAAGGCACAAAAACAATAAAAATTCGTGATATCGCTATCATTGAAAACACGCATGAAGATGAGCGCCTGAAGATCCGTCTCAACGGCATAAATGGTGTAAAACTATCGATTCAGAAACAGCCCTTGGCGAATACAGTTGAAGTTGTTGAGCAGATTAATAACCGCCTGCAATGGCTTAAAGACAACCAGCAAATTGCCGATGATGTGCGCGTACAAACGGTTGGTGACCAGTCTGTTTTTATCCGCCATGCTGTCAGCAATGCCACCACCGCTGCTGTCAGCGGCGCCATCCTGGCCATGTTTGTGGTTTATCTCTTCCTCGGTAACCTGACGCGAACATTAATTATAGGCAGCGCTATCCCGATCGCTATCCTCGTTACCTTTATCATTATGAACATGGTCGGCATCACGCTCAATATCATGACACTCGGCGGTCTTGCTCTGGGCATTGGCATGCTGGTCGACAGCACCATAGTGATGCTTGAAAACATTTCCCGGCACCAGCAAGAAGGCGAAGAAGAAAAGCAGGCAGCCATTCATGCCGCCGCTGAGGTTAACAGCCCAATTATCGCGTCAACCACTACCAATCTCGTTGCGGTATTACCTTTTCTTTTAATTGGCGGCCTCACCGGTTTATTATTTAAAGAACTCATTATAACCATCGCAGCGGCGATGATCGCTTCGTTATTTGTGGCCATGACAGTTGTGCCGGCACTGGGTTCTCTGATTAAAAAAACGTCTTCTAAAAAGCTTTTTTCTCTCGACAGACTGATTAAATGGTACAAGAAGGTTAATCACAAAATCATTAACAAACCCGCGTATATAATCGCGCTTGCCCTGCCGCTCATTACCATCAGTATTTTCGGATTGACGCAAACCAAGAGTATTTTTTTACCCAAGGTTGATGAAGGCAATATCAAAGTAAGGATTTCAACCGATGGCGGTACACAGCTGTCCGAGATGAATCAGATTGTCTACCAGGTAGAGAACTTTTTGTTAAACGACCCCAAGGTCGAGTCTGTTTTTTCAACCATCGGGGGATCTGTCTTCGGCCGCTCTGCTTATTTATCCAGCAACCGAAGTTCATTGCGCGTGCAGTTAAACAAGGGCATTTCCGGGCAATACAACAGTGAAGAATGGATTAAATCGGCCCGCAAAAATATTTCGAAATTGAAACTGATTGGCACAAAAGTAAAGTTTCAGTTACGCGGAGTAAGAGGCGTCAAACTGCACTCAGGCGACGATGACATCAGTGTGCGTGTCAGAGGACAAGACATTTCAACGTTAACCCGTATCGGAAACGAGATTGCTCAGCGCATAAAAACGATACCGTCACTGCAAAATGTAGAACATTTTTATGAAGACTCAGAAAAAGAACTGGTGATAAGGTTAAAGCGGGAAATCACCAGTTCACTTGCTATTACAGCAAACGATATTGGCCGCGCGGCCCGGCTTTCTCTTGATGGCCTGATTGTCAGTGACTATATCGACAATGATGAGCAATTTAATATCCGGCTTCGCTATAAAAAAACCGATGTCCGCAATGTCAGTGATTTAAATAACATTATCGTTGCCTACCGAAATAATAAAGCCATTTATCTGGGTGATGTTGCCGCGTTTGAAACCGTTGCCAGCACCAAAAACATATACCGCGACAAGCAACAGCGCTTTGTCGAAATATCTGCATCACTCGATAGCGACACGCCATTAGAACATGCACTGGAAGACATTGAACGTAAACTCGCAGACTACAAATTACCTGATGGTTATAGCCGTTACCAGAGCGATGATGCCAAGACCCTGCAGCAGGGCCAGTCTCAGGGTGCAAGCCTGCTGTTGCTGGCTTTATTTCTTGTGTTTGTGGTGATGGCTATCCAGTACGAATCTTTTTTAAACCCGTTTATTATATTGCTGACCATACCCTTTGGGGTAATTGGCGTGGTGGCTGGCATTTATTTGACCGGCATTGCGCTATCCATGTCAGTCTGGTTAGGCATGATTATGCTCGCCGGTATCGTCGTCAATAACGCCATTGTCATGGTCGAGCAGATTGAAATTGAAAAACGCAATGGCCTGGCTATCGATGACGCGATCATTACTGCCTCTGCCATACGTGTTAAACCCATTTTAATGACAACACTGACAACCGCCATTGGCATGTCACCGTTAGCGATGGGTTTTGGTGAAGGTTCTGAAATGCTTCAGCCGCTAGCGATTGTTACCGTTTTTGGACTGAGTTTTTCAATGCTGGTAAGTTTGTTTTTGTTGCCGGCGTTTTACAAACTGCTGAATAAAAAACTATTTTGATCCGGGGTCTTCGCCTGCCGTTTACAGAGGCTTGATAAAATTTTAACCATGCTTTGCTTAGTTCTTGCGATAAACTTTCAAGACATTGCTTAACTGCAGTATTTTATCGCTGACCTTTTGCAGTTGTTGCAGGTCTTCAATTTCGATACTGATTTTCATATCCGCCATCTGCGTATCTTTATTGGACATTGTTTGAATACCCAGCACGTTAACTTTTAAATCCGACAGCACATTGCTGATATCACGCAACAAACCTGTCCGGTCCACTGCCTGAATCATCAGACTGATTTCGAACAACTGGTGTTTCTGGTCTGACCATTCTACCGGAACCAGATGGTCCTGTTTGTCAGGCTCGAGATTCAGAATATTGGTACAATCTTTTCGGTGCACAGAAACACCCTTGCCGCGGGTTATAAAACCGACAATGTCATCTCCCAGCACCGGGTTGCAGCAGCTTGAAATGCTTGTTAACAAGTTGCCAACACCACTGACATTAACGGCCTGCGAACCTGTTTTTTTTGCTGTTTTTCTGGGCCTGACCTGCTGCGGTATTTTTTTATTTAGCTCATTACCATATAAAGTATTAAAAGCAAACGATAGCTGCCCGCTACTGATATCACCACGGCCTACTTTCGCCTGCCATTCTTCCACTGTCTGGACTTTAAAATGTTTCACCGCTTTTTCAAGATCAGGGTTGGTAATGTGTATGCGCTTGAGTTCACGATCGATGATCGATTTACCATCAAGCACGTGCTGTCCGTAATCCTGCTGTCTGAACCAGGCTTTAACTTTAGAGCGCGCGCTATTACTGTGCAGGAAACCCAGGTTCGGGTTCATCCAGTCACGACTGGGGTGAGCTTCTTTGGCTGTTAATATTTCGACCTGCACACCGTTTTCTAGCTCGGTGGTTAATGGCACAATCTGGCCGTTAACTTTTGCACCTCTGCATTTATGGCCTATTTCAGTGTGCACAGCGTAGGCAAAATCAAGCGGTGTCGATCCCTGCGCCAGGTCAATGACTTTACCCTCTGGCGTCAGCACAAAGACCCGGTCTGAAAACAGCTCAGTTTTAAAACTATCGAGCAATTCGGACTCATCCTCATCAGAGGTGTCCAGAAGTTTTCTGATAGAGTTAATGGTATTTTGCAGCACTTCATCCTGACCGGTGCGCTCTTTATAGCGCCAGTGAGCCGCAACACCGTACTCAGCAAATTCATGCATAGCCGTGGTTCTTATTTGGATTTCAACCGGTTTTCCTTGCGGCCCGTATACCGCCGTATGTAAACTCTGGTAACCATTTTCTTTGGTGTTGGCAATATAGTCATCAAACTCTTTTGCAATGTGTCGCCACTGACCGTGGATTAAGCCAAGTGCTGAGTAACATTCAGAGATGGTGTTTACGGTGACCCTGATGGCCCGCACATCAAATAATTCAGAGAATTTTTTGTGCTTTTGAGTCATCTTCATCCAGATACTGTAGATATGCTTGGGCCGGCCATAGACCTGGGCCTGAATACCGGCCTCATCGAGCATTGACTTTATTTCACTGACCACATTGCTGATGTATAACTCTCTTTCTTCGCGTTTTTCTTCGAGCATTTTTGCAATGTGTTTGTAGGCATCGGCATGCAAATAGCGAAACGACAGGTCTTCAAGCTCCCATTTGATCTGACCGATACCCAGGCGGTTTGCTATTGGCGTGAATATTTCCAGCGTTTCAGAAGCCAGCGCCTGCCGCGTCTGACTCTCTGAGTGCGCCATTTCTCGCAAGCGCTGCAAGCGAAAAGCAAGCTTGATTAACACTACCCGCACGTCATCGACCATTGCCAGCAGCATTCTTCTCAAGCGTTCGGTTTGTTCCTTGTTATCGGTATGACTGGCCTTGAAGCCATGCAGTTTTTCCAGGCTGAGAACCATTTTCTGGATCTCATCACCAAACTCTTTTTTTACGGATTCATAGAATTTGTCATTGCGTAAGCGGCTATCGCTTAACAGGCAGACGATAAGAGTGGTTTCATCGGCACTCAGCTGACTGAGCAATAATGCCACGTCAAGGCTGCTGGGCATTTCTGACTCAATAGACTGGCTTTGCCAGCAATATTGACAGGCTTTTTCCAGCGCCGGGGTGCGCTGATGAAGATGCCCGGAGTTAGCCACCAGCTTATCTAAATATCCTGTGAAGGAATATTGAGAACTGACGTGCTGGATGTTTTTAGTATGCTGCATTTGTGTTTACACTGCCTGGCGTGCCATCAGGAGCAAGTAGAACACGTGCCATAAAGAATTAAATTATGGTCTGTAATTAAATATCCCTTATCTTTTGCTATTTTCTTTTGCTGCTGCTCGATGGTTTCATCGTAAAACTCGTCTACACGACCGCATTTGACGCATACCAGGTGGTCATGATGGCTGCCATGGTTCAGCTCAAAAACGGCCTGCCCGCTCTCAAAGTGATGACGGGTGACCAGTGCTGCCGCTTCAAACTGAGTTAAGACCCTGTAAACAGTGGCGAGACCGACTTCTTCGCCGCTCTCCAGCAAGGCTTTATATATATCCTCAGCCGTGTGATGACGGGTATCTGAATTTTCGAGTAATTCAAGAATTTTGACACGAGGCAGAGTCACTTTAAGACCAGCCTTCTTTAAATCATTCGATTCCATAATTGTTTCCCGGGTGTAAAATTCTTTCTAAATGAAGTATGATTTGCGCGTTTATTATTAGGTTATTTTATATGAAAACTATTATTGTTACATGTTGCATTGTTCTGAGCACCTTTTTAGCGACGGCTTGCACCTCTGTATTACCCGAAGCCCATAAAATTGATATCCAGCAGGGTAATGCACTGAAATCTGATGATTTGAACAAGCTCTCCGTTGGCATGAGCAAAAAACAGGTAACCATTCTTCTCGGTACGCCGATGATTCGTGATATTTTCCATAAAGATCGCTGGGACTATGTCTATACCTTCAAAGCAGCCGGCAGTAAAGACACTAAAGTCATGCGCCTTAGTTTATATTTTGAGCTGGATAAACTGGTAAAAATTGATAACGTGTCATATATACCGGAAATGTAAGCTCGCCAGTCTAACAGCTGCCGCGCACTCTCATTTTGTCGCGGCTTTATCATCCTGCTCACCACCGCCTTTTTTCATTTTTTTACCTTCAGCCTCACGCCGCCTGCGCACTTCCTTAGGATCTGCGATTAGAGGCCGGTAGATTTCAACCCTGTCACCTTGCTTAAGCGTTGAAGATAATTTAGAAATTTTACCGAAGATACCGACTTTATTCACATTCAGATCGATTTCTTCATACAGCTCAAGAATGCCCGATTTTTTAATTGCATCCTCAATGCTTTGGTTTTCATCTATTTCAACACTGAGCAAGCTTTGTCGGTCGGCATGACCATAGACGACTTCAATATTCATCGTTCACCATAAACGTCAACCGCCCTTTTGCAAAAAGAATCAACCAGTGTATTGGCAATTTTACTGAACACCGGCCCGACTGCGATGGCAATTAATTTGTTATTAAATTCAAACTCCAGGTCCAGTGAAACCTTACACGCCATTGGCTCTTTTAGCGGATTAAAACGCCAAAAGCCTTCAAGGTGTTTAAATGGTCCTTCGAGCAAGCTCATTTCAATCATTTTGTTTTTTTGCAACAGGTTGCGCGTTGTAAATGACTTATTCAATGAGCCTTTAGCGATTTCGACACTGGCCTCTATCATATCGTCTGTCTGAGACAGGATGTGTGCTGACTTACACCAGGGTAAGAAATCCGGATAGGCATTGATATCGTTCACCAGCGCGAACATTTCTGCAGGGCTGTACATGACCAGCGACTGTCTGGATATTAGTGGCATAAAATCAAAGAACCTTTTTAGATCAGTTTAATGGCTTTCAGAAAAACGATAATTACCAGCAACGGGGTGACATAACGAATCAAAGCGTACCATATTGTATACAACAGCGGATGGCTATTCATCTCTTCTTTTACTTTATGTTTGGCCATTAAATGACCAACGAAGATAGCAATGAACAGGCCTCCAAGGGGTAACAAGACGTTGGCGGTGAGCCCATCGAGTGTGTCAAAGAAAGTCAAATCTTTAAATAAACCCGGTATCGACCAGGTGGCTTTTTCCCAGACATTAAACGACAACACCGAACCCACACCTATAAACCAGGTCAGCACACCGATATAGGCCGAAGCGCGTATCCGGCTCAGGTTTTTGTTTTCAACCAGCCATGCCACCATGGGTTCAATCAGTGATATTGCAGACGTCCAGGCTGCAAAAACAATTAACACAAAAAACAAAGTGCCAAACAAGATACCGTAGTCCATCTGGCCAAAGGCTATGGGTAAGGTTTTGAATATCAAACCCGGCCCTTCCGCCGGTGTCATGCTATTGGCAAAAACAATGGGGAATATAGCCAGACCCGCAAAAAGAGCCACCAGTGTATCCGCACCGGCGATCATAAATGTGGTTTTTGCGATGGAGATGTTTTTTGGCAGATAGGCACCATAGGCCATAATTGCGCCCATGCCTAAACTCAATGTGAAAAATGCATGGCCCATCGCCACTAACACGGATTCGGACGTTAACTTACTAAAGTCTGGATAAAACAGGTAATTAAAGCCCTGAGCAAAAGCGCCCGTGGTGGTTGCGTAAGCCACTAATATCAACAACATTATCAATAATAACGGCATTAAGAAACGCACTGCTTTTTCCAGGCCATGCTGCACACCTCTGGAGACTATGGTCATGGTCATCAGCATAAAGAGCGTATGCCAGCCTAATAAACGCTCAGGGTCTGATGTTAAGGCGACAAAGATACTGGTGACGCCATCTGCCGTTGCGCCGACAAACACACCGGCTGCCATTCGTACGGTGTAAGCCATTGCCCAGCCGGCTATCACGCTATAATAAGACAGTATTAATAAACCGGCGATCGCCCCCATCCAGCCAAGGCCACGCCAGATACCGTGGCGATTTTCTTCCCGCGCCAGCATGCCCATTGTATTGATAGGGCTCAAACCGCCTTTTCTTCCTAAGAAAATCTCTGCCATCATCACCGGGATACCAATCAACACGATGCAGAAAAGATAAACCAAAACAAAGGCGCCGCCGCCATTATCGCCCGTGATATAGGGGAATTTCCAGATATTACCAAGGCCAACCGCTGAGCCGGTAGCCGCCAGAATAAAGGCTACTCGGCCTGACCATTGTCCGTGCATGGATAAACGAAATTCGGATGACATAGGGTTCCCCTCTAGGTGAATAGTGCCATTGTCATCAATCTTTTCCACAGTTACAAGTCAGAAGTCTTTTTTTCTTGTTCTAAGCTACTGAATTTCCAGCTTTTAATCAGCAAGCATTTGATAAAGTCATGTATAATTTGCTGATGAGCAAAAAGAAAAAAAGTTTACCCGACAACACGATCGCCCAAAACAAAAAAGCCAGGCATGACTTCTTTATTGAGGACACCTTCGAGGCCGGTATTGTGCTTGAGGGCTGGGAAGTAAAGAGCTTACGTGCCGGCCGCATCCAGATGACTGAAAGCTATATCATGGTCAGGGACTCGGAACTCTGGTGGATTGGCATGAGCATTACACCGCTACTGTCCGCATCAACACATATCAACCCGGACCACTATCGCAGTCGTAAACTGCTAATGCACCGCCGCGAAATCGATAAGCTGATTGGTGCCGTCGAACGCAAAGGTTATACGCTGGTTCCTCTCAGTGCTTACTGGATTAAAGGCAAGGCAAAATTAAAAATTGGCCTGGCCAAAGGTAAAAAAGACCACGATAAGCGCGCTGCCGATAAAGACCGTGACTGGAAACGAGAAAAGCAAAGAATACTGAAATCTCAGTGATTATACTGAAACGACGAGATTAACCTGCTTTTGCTGATCGCCTCATATTATTTCCGGCATCAGTGCCGCCGCTAATAATCAAAGTGCGCGAGAAAATTTAACCGCCGCTTTAAATTGCACTGATTATGTTCTTATCAACTTAAAGTCTTGTTATTACTGAACACACTTCTAAGCCGTAATCACTGCTGTCGTTGTAACCTGGATGCTGTCGACATCGCTACACAGGCGCTGGTGATCACCACTCGGCCGGATGATGCCAGCAATTTGCCGAATCGGTGCTGTTTCTAGTTGCCACGATGACCAATAGTAACGGTTGTTGAATGCCGTAATTGGCGCCCCAGAGCGCCTGCCTAGTCAGTAAAACCGTTAGTTTAAAGCCATTTTCTGGATAACTGGCCAATTGGTTTTTAAAACGGCACTCGCTTTCAGAAGCTATCAGCTGTTCACTGGCTTCAGGTGATAGTCACTCTGCTGTCGATTGTTTACCCCATAAACTGATATCACCCAATGCACTGAGATATTGCTCATGCTGCATTGACTCTTCTGCTGTTGCCTTTTGCACACTCAGCTGATGATCCATGTTTTCAACGCGTTGAATAGCGCCCGGCTCACGGCCGCTATCGGCCGTATCGGTTTGTTTTTCAGCCGCATCAAGTAGCAGATTGCTCTGCCCGCCAGTCATGGCCAGATACACATCCGCCAGAATTTCAGAATCTAATAACGCGCCGTGCAGTTCGCGTTTATCATTGTTAACGTCATAACGCTTGCATAACGCATCAAGATTGTTTTTTTGACCGGGATGCATTTTCCTGGCCATGACCAGGCTGTCCAATATGCTGGCATGGTCGGTTGTTATGCCCAGATCCACTGAATGGTTTTGCTTTAAGCGCTTAAATTCACTGTCAATGAAACCGACATCAAAGGGGGCATTATGAATGATCAGCTCCGCGCCTTTGATAAACGTCAGGAAATCATCGGCAATGTCTTCAAAGCGCGGCTTATCTGCCAGAAATTCGCTGGTGATGCCGTGCACGGCCAGCGCGCCTTCATCACTATCACGATCCGGCTGTATGTACTGATGATAATGGTTGCGGGTGATGCGCCGGTTGATTATTTCAACGCAACCAATTTCAATAATTCGATGGCCTTGTTTCGGGTCCAAACCTGTGGTTTCAGTATCTAAAACGACTTGCCGCATGTTGCTTACTCAAAATAGTTAGAAAAAAATACCGCATTGCTATATACAAATGATAATCATTCTCATATAGTGCAAACATTAGTTAATGGTTAATTATTGATTTATGTTGCAGCGTACAGGCTGTCATCATTGTGTAATAGACAGCTGCTTAAATGCACAGCGGTTCAAACAAACCATTAGTTATAAAAAATTATCATTAGATCATATAGGAAACCACTATGAAACCGTTAAAAATAAACCTTATATTACTGGCATTGGCATCGACTCTGGTCGCACAAACCGCGACAGCAGAAAACAGCGTTTACGGTAAAGGCCATGTCAGTGTCGCCAGCATTGAAGATGCTAATGGCAAGGCCAGTGCCATTTCCAGCCACTCTTCTCGCTTTGGTGTTAAAGGCAACCTGAGTCAAGAAGGCAGCACTCAGGTTTTCTATAAAATTGAATGGCAAGTTGATATCAGTGACGTATCCAAAGACTCATCAAGTACCAGTATTGATTTAACGGCTCCGGGCTCCGCAGAAACCAAGACCAGCCATCATTTCAAATCACGCAACCAGTACATTGGATTGAAAGACAGCTGGGGTGAACTCCGTTTAGGGCGTGATGACTCACCCTATAAAAAAGCCGGTAAAAAAGCCGTTGAGTTTTTCAGTGATACCTATGCTGACTACAACAGCATTGTAGACAAAGGCCAGGACGTACGCGCCGACAGCTCGATGTCTTATTCGGTGAAATTAGGATCAGGCAAAATCAGCCTGATGCGGGCTACCGGTAATGATACAACGACGGCTGCCAATGCCGGTGACATGACATCGTTTGCGTATGATGCAAAGTTCGGTGCCCTGACGCTGGGCCTGGCAACACAAAAAAAATACCTGGCAGATACTAACTATGAAACCGGCACAAAACTGGTACTGGGTTTCAAATTAGCTAAGGCGACCAAATTAGGCTTGCTGCATGAAACGGTTAGCGATGATCTGACGCTGGACGATAACAACACGCTGATCAGCATTAAACACAATATTGGTCGAGATGCGGTGAAACTTGTCTATGGCAGCAAATCACATGTCAGCGCAGAGGATGACACAATGACAGCTCTGGCCTATGACCATAAGTTAACCAAAGCCGCGACTGTGTATGCTCTGTATGCGAGCAGCACGAATGATGGTTTAAAAGACTCTGGTGGCTTAAGCGGAGATGCGACTGTGATAGCTGGCGGACTGGTTGTGACGTTTTAAACACTGACTGAAAGATAATATAAGATGTGATTGAAAAAGCCCTGTAGCCATACAGGGCTTTTTTATGAGCTGTTAATTAATTGTCTTTAACAATAAAACCGTTCCGCAGCTCACTGGTCGATATGACTACATCGTCACTGCCGTTAATTGGCGGGTAACCGTTGGTTGATTGAGTTTCTCGAACGTCACTTTCACTGTTCCATAACCGGCACAACGCCATGATGTGACCGTTCTTTCACCACCGAATTTTGTGTTGACACCGTCAACGCGACGTATTTTTAAACAAGCGTTAAATGTACCGTAAGGCACGGTAACACTCTCAATCGCAAGCAACGTTATTGTTGAAGTAAAGCTTTCAGCAAAAGAGCCGTTTTGGTAAATAGAAACATTGGTACTTCTCGGGGTACCTATCACCATATCCGTTGCAGCAAATACAACACCCGGGCTAAATGTAAAATCATTTTCAATAATGCTTGGGTTAAGAACATTTTTATGGACTCGCTGGTACAGGTCGAGTGTCGTACCTGTTGTATCGAGGTAAAAATCTCTATCCCGATTAACAGTGCCTAAATAACTTTCAATCCGGTTATAACTGACGACCCCTGGTGAACGAGTAAACGTATGCGTCAAGGTGTCATCAGTCGTGCCTGTTAACGAGAAGGTTTTAACCGCATAAGAATGACCATAATCTTTATAACTATAGAGGGTCGGCGTGGTATCTGTATTAGTGTTAGTGTTATTGCTATTAAGGCCGTCTGCGTTATCCGACGGACCACAGGCCGTCACAAATGCTGCCGTTAACGCCACCAAAATAATCTTTACGAGTGTCGCTCTAACTTTCATTATTGATTTCCCTTATTATCATTGAATGTATTTCAGACTTTTTTATACCTTATTGCAGAGTATGTGGCAACAACCTGCCGATGAAGACTGATAAGCGCATCCGTATCATTATTAAAAGCCGGCTGGACAATCAAGAACGGGAAGATTTTTTACGCAGCACTGATGATTTTACTGTCTATATTATCTGCCGGTCAGCTATAAACGTGAGCATCTCGATGTGCTTTGATCACAGCTCAAGTATGCATTAGCAAAGCGAATCAACACCCCGGTTAGCTAACTCATCCGCTTTTTCATTTTCATCATGGCCGTTATGGCCTTTTACCCACACCCATTCAATCTCATGCGCCTGCCTTGCCAAATCGAGGCGTTTCCATAAATCGTCATTTTTAACCGGTTTTTTTGCGGCATTTTTCCAGCCTCTTTTCTTCCAGTTATCAATCCACTCGGTTATGCCCTGCAAAACGTATTTTGAATCTGATGTCAGACGAACTTTGCAGGGCCGGGTCAGGCTTTCAAGTCCCATGATAGCAGCCATCAATTCCATACGATTATTCGTGGTCTCTTCTTCGCCGCCACATAGCTCCTTTTCCTGGCCGTCATAACGCATCAAAACACCCCAGCCACCTGGCCCCGGGTTTCCTCTGCAGGCACCATCTGTATATAGTTCAACAATTTTTTCGTCTGACACAATCTTACCTAATTCATATTCGGGCTTGCATTTCACACGGCTAACAAAGAAAATGCAATCTGAATTCGCTGTTTTAAATAATTGCTGTTCATCAGCAATAATTCTTTTATCTGTTTATCGACAATAAATATAGACAAGTATTTGATATTTAAAGTTTTTTAACATATATATTATATAGTAGCCTTTATAAAGCTCTTTTCAATTATGAATTTATTGTCAAAAACTATCCTTCTCCTCAGTTTTGTATCTCTCAGTGGCTGCAATTTTACGCATCTTGGTGTCATGACTGACGACCAAAATGAATTAAAAAAATCTCATGAATATCAAACAGCTGCTCTTTTGCCTGAGTGGGCCCGCCCGCTGCCACAGCCAGCTGAACATGCCGCTGATACATACGTCGAAACAGACCCTTTTATTTTAGATGATGATATTTATAAGGCAGATGATTTTGATATTATCTGGGATCGTATCCGCGCCGGTTTTACACTGCCAACTTCTGAGCATCGAAAAGTGCAGTCTGAATTACGCTGGTTTGCCCGCCATAAAAGCTATTTAGACCGTGTTGTTGAAAGAGCCGAACCCTTTCTTTATTTCATCATGGAGGAAATAGATAAGAGAAATATGCCTGCTGAAATGGCGCTATTGCCCATTGTAGAGAGCGCCTTCCAGCCATTTGCCTACTCACATGGCCAGGCAGCTGGCATCTGGCAATTTATTCCTTCAACCGGCCGCCACTACGGGCTAAAACAAAACTGGTGGTATGACGGCCGACGTGACATATATGCTTCTACTATCGCGGCATTAGATTATCTTCAGTACCTTAACCGTGCTTTTAACGGTAACTGGTTACATGCACTGGCTGCCTATAACTCAGGCATTGGAACGGTTTCAAAAGCCATCAGGCATAATAAACGCAAGAACAAACCCACTGATTTCTGGCATTTGAATTTGCCTAAAGAAACCCAGGGCTATGTGCCTAAACTGATGGCACTGACTCAGTTACTTTCAATACCTGAAGACTATAATATTGATTTGAAATGCGTCCAAAACGCGCCTTATTTTGAGGTAATCGATACTGGCGCTCAAATTGACCTGGCAGTGGCAGCTGATCTGGCTGACATGCCGATAGAAGAACTGTATAAACTTAACCCCGGTTATAACCGCTGGGCGACTGACCCTGCCGGCCCTCATCGAATGTTAATTCCAATCGAGAATACCGAGCAGTTCAAAGAAGGTCTGGCTAATATGCCGACTAATACACGCATGAGCTGGAAACGTTACAAAATCAAACCCAACCAAACGCTCAGTCATATCGCAGAGAAATTCCAGCTGACTGTAGAACAGTTAAAGAAAATCAATAAAATCCGCTCAAACCATATCCGTGTCGGTCGACATTTAATCATACCCGTCGCCAGTAAAGGCATGAAACACTACGCCTTGAGTAAAGACCAGCGAGCAAAACAGCGACGTGCTATTAAGCGTACAGGCAAAGGCAAGAAGGTTTTCCATACGGTGCAATCCGGAGACTCGTTGTGGGATATCTCTCAGCTTTATAAAGTCGGCACACAGCAACTGGCACGCTGGAATGGCATGGCACCAAAAGATATTCTAAGAGCCGGTCAAAAGCTGGTTATCTGGACTAAAGATAGAATCACACCCCGCATCAACAGTAGCTTAGTTGGCGACTTTATTCGCTCTGTTCGCTACCGTGTACGCAATGGTGACTCGTTATACCGCATTGCAAAACGTTTTAATGTCAGTATTGGTGATTTGCATCGCTGGAACCCTGTTCAGGGCAAGTACTTAAAGCCCGGCCAGACCATCAAGGTTTATGTTGATATAACTAATCAGGCCGGCAATAGCTAAAGACCGCCGTAAGATACAAGCGGCTCTATGAATACCAACACGGCCAGATTTTTAACGCTGTTTAAACTCCCTTAATATGCTGCTGGCTTAAAGCAGAAAGCCTGAATGAATTAAACTGTTTATCGTTTTTTCGCTACTCAAGGGGGCCGTCGCCGCTTTATCCGGCTATTTCGACAAGGGATTCAGCGATCTTGCTTTCGGTGACCGAGACACTGAAAGGAGCAAGCTCAGCTTTGCTCCCGGTAGCCCGGAATTGATGCATGATCGACATCATCAATCTGCGATGCTGGCAGAAATTGTTCCGCATAACTTAAATAGACTTTTTCACGGACAAACACATCAAAAATATCAGGGTCGATATGATTATCGAGTTTCATACGGCCTAAAATCTGCAAGCATTCACTGATTTTTTTGCCGTCCTTGTAGGGTCTGTCACTTGCTGTTAAGGCTTCAAAAATATCGGCAATAGCCATCAGTCTTGCTGGCACAGACATTTCAAAACCCATCAAGCCATTCGGGTAACCTTTTCCATCCATTCGTTCATGGTGTCCGCCTGCGTATTCAGGCACATTTTTAAGGTGATCAGGAAACGGCAGAGATTCCAGCATTTTGTTTGTCATCACTATATGATGATTAATCACTTCCCGCTCTTCATGAGTCAAGGTTCCGCGTTCAACCAGCAAATTATAAACCTCGTTTTCTGACAAAAATGCAACCGTCTCGTGATCCTGATTCAGCCAGCTTTTTTTAGAAATATTTATAATTTTTTGTTTGAGTGCTTCATCCATAAATTCACTGCCGATATTGCACTGTCGAATACAAAGCAGGTCATTGTCAATTTCTTCAAGCAGCTCCAGGTGTTTTTCTTCGAGCAGTGTCACTTGCATTTCTAAATCAATATTTTCATCGCTGTTGTTTTCGATAAGCAACAGTTTCTGTTCGAGGAAATTGATTCTTGAATCCCTTTTTAAAACTTCTGCCCGTGTCTGGATCATTTCCACCCGGTCAAAGATAGCTTCTAACTTGGTTGCTTTATCGACAATATATTCCGGTGTTGTGACCTTGCCGCAATCATGCAACCAGCCTGCGATCTTTAATTCATAACGGTCTTTCGATGTCATTTTAAAGCTTTTAAGCGGCCCCGAAAGTTTGGCATTACAGGCTTCGGCTAACATCATCGTTAACTCAGGCACCCGCCGACAGTGCCCGCCTGTATACGGAGATTTTTCATCAATAGAGGTTGCAATTAATTCAATGAAAGCTTCAAAAAGCTCTTTTTGTTGTTTGATTAATTTCGTGGTGGTTAAAGTAACGGCCGCCTGTGATGCCAGAGACTCTGCCAGTTGCTGGTCTTCAGGCGTAAACACACCGATCTCACCGCTCTGCTGATCAATAGCGTTGATGAGCTGCAGCACGCCGATGATGTTGCCCTGATGGTTTTTCATGGGAACGGTTAACATTGACTTTGTGCGGTAACCTGTCGAACGATCAAATGATTTAGTACCAGAGAAATCGTAACCATCAACATCATAGGCATCGCTAATATTAATCGTTTTATCTTCCAATACGGCGCAGGTCACTACCATTGAAGTATTGGGCTGACCATTGATATATAGCGCTAAAGGCGGAAACTTTACACTCTGACCGTCTTCAAATCCGAGCGAGATATTGAGTGATTCGGTTGTGACGATTTCGAATTTAAGCAGTTGCTCTTCGGTGACAGTATAGATACTGCCACCATCAGCATGTGTCAGTGACATTGCGCCAGTTAAAATTTTTCTGAGTATGCTTCTGGAATCTTTTTCAGCTGATAATGCTATGCCGATATGATTGAGTTCGGTAATGCGGGAAATCATAATTTATTGACCTGCTACATACTACTGACTGCATTACAATGGATTTAAATACTATAATGACAGATCCTGTTGTGTCTATTATTTTTAGTACAGTTCATTGCATTTTTCTGCTGACAAGCTGAACAATCTGTAACTAAACGCGTTTTTAAAAACTTAAATAAGTGATTTAGATAATCTTTATTCTGTAATGCCGCCCTTTGTTAGCTGCATTGGATTGAGAATTTTTTCTAACTCACTGCGTGATAATCCGGTCATTTCTTCTGCAACATCGATCACCGCCCTGTCTTCCGCGTAAGCGGTTTTAGCAATGGTTGCACCTAACTCATAACCAATCACCGGGTTCAATGCGGTAACCAGTATCGGGTTTTTCTCCAGCGCACTTTTAATATTCGCCTCATTAACTGTGAAACCCTGAATGGCTTTAGACGCCAGGACGCTGCTTGCATTGGCCAATATATCAATACTTTGCAGCAGGTTATATGCGATCACTGGCAGCATGACATTTAACTGAAAGTTTCCGGATTGTCCGGCAACCGTTATGGTTGCGTCGTTACCGATAACCTGTGCACAGACCATGGCCACCGCTTCAGGAATAACCGGATTGACTTTACCCGGCATAATACTGCTGCCCGGCTGTAATGCAGGCAAGGCTATTTCACCGATACCGGCCAGTGGCCCGCTGTTCATCCAGCGCAAATCGTTACAGATTTTCATCAGGCTGACGGCTAATGTTTTTAACTGACCACTTAACTCTACAGCAGAATCCTGAGTGCTCAGGGATTCAAATTTGTTCTCACTGCTGGTAAATGTTTGGCCGCTAATGTCTGAGAGTTGCCTTGCAAAATTCGCAGCAAAGCGCTGATCAGCATTGATACCTGTTCCCACAGCCGTGCCGCCCTGGGCCAGTGCATTTAAACGCGGCAAGCAATCCATAATCCGTGCTTTTGCATGTTTGATTTGCATCTGCCAGCCAGAGATTTCTTGTTGCATGGATACCGGCATGGCATCCATTAAATGAGTCCGCCCTGTTTTCACAATGCCTGCCAGGCTGTTGGCTTTTGCAGCCAATACCGCCTCCAGCTGATCCAATGCAGGCAGCAATTGCCCGCATACAGACTCGCTGGCACTAACATGCAAAGCGGTTGGAATCACATCATTGGATGATTGCCCCATGTTAACGTGATCATTGGGGTGAATAGCGACGTTGTCCTGCTGGCATAACGTCGCAATGACTTCATTGGCATTCATATTAGTACTGGTGCCAGAACCGGTTTGGAAGACATCGACCGGAAAATGTTCATCGTGCACACCATCGGCTACATTTTGTGCATGCTTAACAATCGACTGCATTAAATGCGGCTCTAAAAAGCCCAGATCAGCATTGGTTTTGGCACAGGCTATCTTTACCAGGCCTAATGCACGAATAAACGCTCTTGGCATGCTCAGGCCACTAATGGGAAAGTTTTCAACCGCACGTTGTGTTTGAGCGGCATATAACGCCTTTTCTGGCACCTTCAATTCACCCATACTGTCTTTTTCAATGCGATATTTCATTCTGTTTCCTGTTAACTGTGGTTTTTCAAGCCGCGCTTTATGATTCAATGGTATAATTATGCATTAATTCGTCTTTAATCAACACAGAGCTTAGCAAGTTTATATGGAACTCTCCGAACTAACCGCAATTTCCCCAGTCGATGGTCGTTATGGCAATAAAACGACTGATTTACGTACCACCTTTAGTGAATACGGCCTGATCTATCACCGTACACTGGTTGAAGTACGCTGGTTGCAGGCATTAGCCGCAGAACCAGCCATCGCTGAAGTGCCGCCTCTCAGTGAGCAGGCTGATGCAGTATTGAATAACATCATCGCCGACTTTAGCCTCAGTGATGCCGAGCGAGTGAAAGAAATCGAACGCACCACCAATCACGACGTTAAGGCTGTTGAGTATTTTCTCAAAGAAAAAATCAGTGGCAACCCAGAGCTTGAAGCGGTTAGCGAATTTATTCACTTTGCCTGTACTTCAGAAGATATCAACAACTTGTCTTATGCGCTCATGTTACTTAAGGGCCGCAAAGACTCGTTATTGCCGCTGGCCGATCAGGTTATCGCCAGTATCAAGGCACTGGCATTAGAGTATGCCGAACAGCCGATGTTGAGCCGTACTCATGGCCAGCCAGCAAGTCCGAGCACCATGGGTAAAGAGTTTGCTAACGTGGTGTATCGCCTGCAGCGCCAGCGCGATCAAATTGAATCTGTTGCTATCATGGGCAAAATCAACGGCGCTGTCGGCAATTATAATGCCCACCTGTCGGCTTACCCTGAAATAAACTGGGCTGAGTTTGCTGAAAAATTTGTTAACTCTTTGGGTCTGGATTTTAATCCCTACACCATTCAAATAGAGCCACATGATTATATGGCTGAGCTTTTCCATGCTATCAGCCGTTTCAATACCGTACTGATTGATATCAGCCGCGACATCTGGGGATATATCTCCATCGGCTTTTTCAAACAAAAAACCATTGCCGGCGAAGTCGGCTCCTCTACCATGCCGCACAAAGTCAACCCGATTGATTTTGAAAACGCTGAAGGTAATTTAGGTGTTGCTAACGCGCTGTTTGATCACCTGGCACTGAAACTGCCTGTTTCACGCTGGCAGCGTGACCTGACCGATTCAACAGTCCTGAGAACATTAGGCGTTGGCTTTGGTCATTCCAATATTGCGTATTCATCGCTATTGCGTGGTTTATCTAAACTTGAAATTAATGCAGAAAAATTAAATCAGGACTTAGCGGATAATCTGGAAGTTCTGGCCGAGCCTGTGCAGACTGTTATGCGCCGCTACGGCATTGAAAAACCGTATGAGAAACTCAAAGAACTGACCCGTGGCAAACGCATCAAGCAGGAAGATTTAGAGGCGTTCATCAATAATCTTGAAATCCCTCAGCAGGCTAAAGATCAGTTACTGGCTTTAACACCTCATAACTATATCGGTAATGCGATTGAGCAGGCAAAAAATATCTAAGCGGCCATTACAACTGCTCGGTAATTTAACAACCGAGCAGTTTTTTAATGAATACTGGCAAAAGAAACCGTTATTAATCCGCAATGCAATTGATGATTTCGAATCATTAATCACAGCAGATGAACTCGCCGGTCTTAGCCTGGAGGATCAGGTTCAGGCGCGCATCATCATTGAAAAAGACAGCGACAGCCCGTGGAAGGTGCTCTATAGCCCACTTGATGAAGCCGTTTTCTCAGAGATGCCTGAAACACACTGGACGTTACTTGTCAGTGACGTTGAAAAGCACATGCCTGAATTTACTCAGATCACCGATCAGTTTCGTTTTATACCGGACTGGCGCATCGATGACTTAATGATCAGCTATGCAGCTGAAGGTGGCTCAGTCGGTGCTCATATTGATCAATATGACGTTTTTTTGTTACAGGCACACGGCCAACGCCGCTGGCAAATCGGCGCTGAACCGGTTGAAAATGAAGACTTTATTGAAGGCCTTGAAATCCGGGTCTTGAAAGAGTTCTTTCCCGATCATGACTGGGTACTTAATCCCGGCGACCTGCTTTACCTTCCGCCACGTATTGCACACCATGGCGTTGCATTAAATGACTGCCTGACTTATTCCATTGGTTTCCGTGCCAACAGCCATAATGAGCTGCTTGCATCATTTACTGATCACCTGCTTCAGCATTCAGACAATTCTCAGCGTTATAATGCAATCGATTTTCAGCAGCACCCGGGAGAAATTACGGCTAACTCACTGCAGCAATTGAAAAAGATTCTGCTTTCAAATTTACAGATCGATAACCATCTTATTGAAAACTGGTTCGGCCAATACATTACTGAACAAAAGTTTGAGCTGGACACACGACCTGAGCATGAATTTTTAGATTACAGTGCCGTCGAAGACTTTCTGCAAACGCAAAAAGATGTCAGCAAGCAGCCTGCTATTCGTTTTGCTTTTATCAAACACGCCGGCTACTCCATACTGTTTATCAATGCAAAAAAATACCTTACTTCAACAGCATTTGCTGAGTTAATTTGTGACAAAAGACACATACACAGCCAGGACATAATGGATATAGTAAGTACTGAAGAAGAGAGGTCCGTTTTATTTGACTGTGTGTCTCAGGGTTATTTGTATTAATGAACATCAGCATTTTCAATGCCGACTGGACAAAGGACAAAAATGCGATAATGTCGATACGCCAGCAAGTTTTTATCGATGAACAAAAAGTACCCGAGAAGCTGGAATGGGATCAGCACGATACATCAGCTTTCCATTGTCTGGTCACAGCCGATGCACAGCTGGTGGCGACTGCCCGATTACAGACAGATGCCCAGCTTGGGCGCATGGCTGTGTTAAAGCCATTTCGAAATAAAGGTATCGGCCGTTTATTATTAAAGCATATGATCGATCTGCACCGATCACAGCTAAGCGGGCCGTTATTTATTCATGCACAAGCACAGGCAATGGATTTTTATACAAAAGCAGGCTTTATCAAACAGGGTCCGCAATTCATTGAAGCCGGTATAGCGCATTACAAAATGCGACTGGAAACCTAAAATAGCAATATGAGACTCATACCCGAACAATCCCCACCCTCTGAATTACCCAGTCATTATGATTTAGGCAAAACCGATGCGGAAATTATCTTTAATAATGCCGCAGCAAACCGTAATGCCGCTATTTCAATGATCAGACAGGGCCACTTAAGTGTCAGCCTGTATACGCAAGATCTTGACCCGCAGGTTTTAGACAATGAAAACATTGCTAAATATTTATTGGAGATGGCCAAACATTATCAGCAAATGCAGATCAGAATCCTTGTAAGAGATTCCACGCTGGCCGTTAAGAATTCCCATGTACTGTTAAGGCTTGCACAGCAACTCAGTTCCCACATCGAAGTAAAAACCATCCCCGATGTTTACCGCGAAGTACGCGCAAGCTTTATGGTTGTTGACCGCAAAGGCCTTTATTACCGGCCTAAAGCCAGTGAGTTTATTGGCTCGGTAAACTTTAACAGCCCTGCCAGAGCGGTAAAACTACTGGAGTTTTTTTCAGAGGTATGGGAAAAAGCCGTGCCTGATCCGCATTTCAGAAAACTGCATATTTAGTTTTTTTCCCGATAATTTATTTTAAACAAAAAAAAGCCCCTGAAAATTATCAGGGGCTTTTTTGATCTTAAATCAGTTTAGAAATTTAAGATGACTTACCTGCATAATCAGCGATGCCAGGATTAGCATTAACGCCGATCAGTTCAGGGTCATTTTGCTTAACTATGCGATAGACATTGTCCTCGCCACGAGTATTGATAATATGCTCACGTACCACATCCCACATAGGACGTCCTTCTGGCGCTCTGCCTACACTTGCCCAGCCTGCCACTGAATAGGTTTTTTCAGGGTCAATCGGGCTGCCATCATCCAGCCTTGCGTTTGTAATACGCTTACCGAGTGACTGAGCAGGTTCGATTGAATAATCAAGACCGCCAAGGCGCACCATATCACCACCCGATTGCAGGTAAGGATCTGGATCGAATAAGTTATCAGCAACTGACTCGAGTGTACTCAGCAGCGCTTTACCCGTCATTTGTGTAACGTATGTTTCACCGTAAGTCATGGAACACTGAGTCAGCACATCTTCCATTGTGATCCAGTCACCTTTGAGTTTACTGGTACCCCAACGCACACCGGCTGACATTGAAATATCGGCATTGTACTCATCACGTAACGCGTTGCACAGAATCTGGTCCCATGTACCCATGAAGTTACCACGACGGTATAAAGTACGGTCAGCAATGGCCAGTTTTTCAGACAAGATTTCTTCGTAAGTTTTACCCAGACGATCTTTATTATAATAAAAATCTTTGTTGCGGCTTTCAATGATCTTAGTGTCATATTTAGTTTGACGCATCTGATCGATAAAAGACTGCATTTCTTTATCAGCCGGTAACCAGTCAGAGATAATCGGCATCATCTTGTAATGCATGGCTTTTACTTTGCCGTCCTGAATATCAAAGTCCATAACGCCAACATACTTGGAGTTAGAACCCGCATTCGTTACCAGACAGGTGTTGCCAGCGACATTTTTAACTTCAACAGGCTTTGGAATACCGTCATGCGTGTGGCCACCAAATACGGCGTTCAGGCCCGGTACACGTTCTGCCATTTTAATATCAACGTCCATGCCGTTATGAGACAGCAAAACAATTGCATCAGGTTTTTCATTTTCACGAATACCTTTTACCAGCTCAATCATGTCATCTTCACGCAGACCAAAAGACCAGTCCGGGAAAAACTCCTGAGGGTTTGCGTTACCCGTGCGCGGGAACGCCTGACCGATGACACAAATACGCGCACCACCGACATTTTTTATCACATATGGACGGAAAGCATGGCCACTCTCTTCATTGAAAAGACCGTTACCATCGTATTTTTGCACCATCTTGCCATAGTCTTCACCAAACAATGCATCTTCTTTGACACGAACATTCTGGCCGATGAAATCACCTTTAAACAAGGTCACGTTGTTGAGTACTTCATCTTCACGATAGGTGAATTCCCAGTGACCGACCATGACGTCGACACCCATAATATTGGAGGCTTCAACCATATCAACACCACGAGTCCACAGCGATGTGCCCGAACCCTGCCACAAATCACCACCATCGATCGTTAAAGTATTTTCCTGACCGCCAGCCTGTTTACGCAGCTGAGTCAGTAATGTTTTCATGTTAGCGTAGCCGCCTGTTTTACCATACTTGCGGGCCGCCTGATCGAAATCCAGATAAGTAAAAGCATATGATTCAGGACTATTTAACGCCATACCCATGTATTGCATTAATTTACTACCAACAATGTGCGGTGGGCGGCCATAAGCATCGCCTACACCCAGATTCACGTTTGGCTCACGAAAATGAACAGGGTTTAACTGACCGTGTACATCAGTAATGTGCAATATGCGCGCATTACCCTTAATAGGCAGGTCATAAAAACCCTTTGGCATTGCCGCTTGATCGGCTTTACCCGCAGATGATGCAGAATCCTGATCAGATGAACAAGCGGGCATCATGGTAGCAGCTGTGCCTGCCCCCATAATTTTCAAGAATTCTCGGCGGTCTATAAATTTCATAAAATATGATCCAGATGGTAAATGTTTATAAAAAACGATTTAGTCAGTGTTATATGTTTGTTATGTGATTATAATGCGCCTCGCAAGCAATCTTAATTATTACTTAATAGGCCTTATAATCGCTTCGATTTATATCGATATATTATTTTTAAGTCCGCATATATTAAAACATATTAGTCATTAATCAAATGAATCATTTATCTATATTTCAAATATCCCGTTTTTTTCGTCAGCTGAGCCTGTCTCAGGCGTTATTAACCGCAATAGCCATGTGTTTATTATTCAGTACTCAGCCTGCCAGCGCCGATATTGTAAAACCCGCACTGATAGAGATCAGCATCTTTAGCAAAGGCCAGTACCGGGTTGAGATACGCACCAGTCTTGAAGCCATGATGACAGGTATCGATGCGCGTTATAAAAACACGCAAGATTCACCCAACTCAGAGGCTTATGACAAACTACGGGCCATGCCCGCTGATGAGCTTTTAAAGGCTTTTGAGGCCTTTAAACCGCGCGTATATAAAGAAATTTTCCTGAAATTTGATGGCCAGAAAACAGATCTGAACATCAGCGCTATCAAAATACCCGAACCCGGTTATCTAAAAGTGCCGCGCACCAGCCTTATTACCTTCGAAGGCATGATTGACAAAGATGCAGCGTCCGTTATCTGGTATTTTCCGCAAAGTTTTGCCGATAATGCAGTTCGCCTGCGGCAAGCTGATGAAACCCAGCAAAAATGGCACTGGTCAAACTGGCAATGGCTTAGAAAAGACCAGCCAAGCAAGCCATTTAGCCTGACAGAGGTATTCAACCCGCCGAGCCTGATGGACACCATACAAACCTATACCGGAGCAGGTTTTGATCATATATTACCTAAAGGTCTGGATCATATTCTGTTTATACTGGGTATTTTCTTACTGAGTTTAAAATTAAGACCGTTATTATGGCAAGTGACCATGTTCACCCTGGCTCACTCGATAACCTTGTCATTATCAATGCTCGATGTCATTAGCCTGCCATCCAATATTGTAGAACCGTTGATTGCGCTTTCAATCGCATATATCGCTATTGAAAATATATTTGCCAGGGACCATGACGAAAAAGCCAGAAAAAGCCGTCTGATAATAGTCTTTGCTTTTGGCCTGTTGCACGGCCTTGGCTTTGCAACCATGCTGGCAGACTTTGGCATGCCCGATGATGCTTTCGCTACCGCATTGATCAGTTTTAATATCGGCGTTGAATTAGGCCAGCTATTTGTTGTCACAGCAGCCTTTTTAGCTGTCGGACTCTGGTTTGGTCATAAAAGCTGGTATCGGCAAGCGATTATTATCCCCTGCTCATTAATGATTGCCGTTACCGGGCTTTACTGGACCTATGACCGGATCGTTTTCTAAAGCCGTGCGGCTTTTTTCTGAAAATAGACAACGAGCCGGTACATCAATAATACGCTTAATATCAGCGCTATGATGACAGGCTGCTGGAAATCAGCCCTGGTCATTAGAAAAAAATGCACGGTTGCCATAATAGCTATTGGATACACCAGCTGATGGAGCCTTTTCCAGTTAGCCTTTAGGCGTATTATCATGGCTTTATTCGATGTTAGCATCAGAGGGATTAACAGCACAAACGTCATAAAGCCCAGACTAATAAAAGGCCGTTTAATAATATCATTTACAATTTCGTGCCAGTCAAAATACTGATCAAACCAGATATAACTTAATAAATGCAAGCTCGCATAAAAGAAAACAAACAGTCCAAACATACGCCGCAAACGAACAATGCCTCCCCAGCCAGTCAGTCTTCTGAGTGGCGTTACCGTTAACGTAATCAAAAGAAAATAAACGGCCCAGTTACCCATAGCATCGAGAATAGTTTCTGCGGGATTGGCACCCAGCCCGTTAGTAAATGCTTGCCACATAATCATCATCAAGGGCAACAAACAGAAAATAAAAACAACGGGCTTAAGCATTTTATGTACACTCATTACTGCATCCAATCTGATATTATTTTCTGCGATGCTTGTCATTATTTGCATTAGAAAAACCGTTTAAGATCCATTCCGCTATATAAGTGCGCTACCTGCTCCGAATAGCCGTTAAACATTTGTGTTTGTATTTTAGGTGACCAGAATGGTTCGCCAATGCGGCGTTCAGTTTTCTGGCTCCAGCGTGGATGATCAACATCAGGATTTACATTGGAGTAAAAGCCATATTCTTTAGGACCAATTTTATGCCATGTGGATACCGGCTCATGCTCAGTAAAACGTATCTTTACTATTGATTTGATATTTTTAAAGCCATACTTCCAGGGCACAACAAGACGAATCGGCGCGCCGTTCTGGTTGGGTAATTCATCACCATATAAACCGACTGCCATCAATGTTAAAGGATTCATAGCTTCATCAATGCGCAAACCTTCCGTATAGGGCCAGGGTAAAACCCTGATCGCCTGGCCAGGCATTTTTTCTTTATCATACAAAGTCACAAATTCGACATACTTAGCCTTTGATGTCGGTTTAAACTGTTTAATCATATCCGCTAAAGGAAAACCAACCCATGGAATGACCATGGACCAGCCTTCAACGCAACGGAAACGATAAATACGTTCTTCCAGTGCATAAGGTTTTACGAAATCTTCAAGGTCAAACACGCCTGGCTTTTCGATCTCCCCTTCAACTGCAATCGACCAGGGTTTTGGATTAAAGTTTTTTGCATTTTTGGCCGGGTCGACTTTTCCCGTTCCAAACTCATAAAAATTATTGTAGCTTTTTATATCATCTAAAGACGTTAGTTTATCAGCGCTACTGAACTGACTTTTTGCTAACTCCGGGTAAGCTTTGGCCTCTGCCAGCGACAGATGCCCGGCGCCTATTAATGCTGTCGTCGCAAGACTCATTTTTTTGATGAATTCGCGGCGCTCATGGTAAACAGACTGACTGGTAATTTCTGATGACTTAATATCATCAGGCTTTTTGATTAAAAATGACATCACTGGCTCCTCGGCTTTCATATAAAGACTGCCAGATGAGTATATAGTTCAGTAGTAATGCAGATATCACAAAAACATCACGAAATGAATCGCTGCCGTACAGCAATCTAATCTGAAGGATGTAGGGAAATTACAGAGCCAGAATCAAGGACAAAAGTGTTATGAGTGCTGTAAAGACAGGACATAGACACTGAGCGCTCACACATCCGTGTGTTGTGTGCACCGGTGCATCACAGCTCTTCCGCCGTCATCTCAACCGCAGTGCAGTTATGCTGACACTGTTTTGATGCTATTAGCCAACCCAGACACGGGCATTACGGAACATGCGCATCCAGGCACCGTCTTCCTGCCACTCATCCGGGTGCCATGAGTTCTGAACGCTACGAAAGACACGCTCTGGGTGCGGCATCATAATCGTGGCGCGACCATCTTCTGTAGTAAAGGCCGTTAAACCAGCCGGCGAACCATTAGGGTTTGCCGGATACTGTTCTGTTGCATTGCCCTGATGATCTATGTATCGTGCCGCTGAAATAGCACTGCCAATATCATTTTTATATTCAGCACGGCCTTCACCATGCGCAATAGCAATTGGCATTTGTGAGCCCGTCATGTCTTTAAAAAGAATCGAAGGTGATTCAACAATTTCCAGCATGCTAAAACGGGCTTCAAACTGTTCTGAATCATTACGCACAAAATGAGGCCAGTTCTGTGCTCCCGGAATTAAATCTTTCAGGTTCGCCATCATTTGACAGCCGTTACAAACCCCTAAACTAAAACTGTCCTGACGATTAAAATAAGCTGTAAACGCATCGCGCGCACTGGCATTAAATAAAATCGTTTTAGCCCAGCCTTCACCGGCACCTAATACATCACCGTATGAGAAACCACCGCAGGCAACCAGACCTTTGAAATCATTTAAGTCAACACGGCCGGCGAGAATATCGCTCATATGCACATCCTGTGCACTAAAACCTGCACGATCAAATGCTGCGGCCATTTCGATCTGGCCATTAACGCCTTGCTCGCGTAGCACGGCAACCTTTGGCCGCACTCCCGTATTTATAAATGGCGCAGCAACATCTTCATCAATATCAAAGCTTAATGATGCGTATAAACCAGTCGCTTGATCATCGCCGATAGTATCAAATTCTTGCTGTGCACATTCTGCATTGTCGCGAATAGACTGAATCTGATAACTGGTTTCTGCCCAGGCTTTTTGCAGCTCAATACGGTCGAGTTTAAGCATTGAATAATTATTTGAAATAAACTCGATTGTATTTGAGTCATTTACTGTACCGATAACATTTACACAGTCTTCAAGGCCGTTATCAATAAAGGTATCCATCACCGCTTCGATTTCACTGACTTTAACCTGTAAAACAGCCCCCAGCTCTTCCGCGAAAATTGCAGATGCTTCATCTGACTTTTGCACCAGATTATCAAGCTCAACTGTTGCACCACAATGACCGGCAAAACACATCTCGGCCAGCGTCGCCAGCAACCCACCGTCAGAACGATCATGATAAGCCAGTATTTTTCCATCATTGTTTAACGATTGCACAGATTTGAACATGCCTTTTAATAACGATGCATCATCAAGATCGGGCGCTTCATTACCCAGCTCTTTATAAACCTGCGCAAGTGCCGATGCACCTAAACGATTCAAGCCTTTGGACAGGTCAAGCAAAATTAAAAACGTTTTTCCCTGATCGCTACGCAACTCGGGTGTTAATGTGTTACGGACATCAACAACAGGGGCAAAAGCCGTGATCGTTACTGACAAGGGAGAGGTTACCGATTTTTCTTCTCCATCATGCTGCCAGACTGTCTTCATTGACAATGAGTCTTTGCCAACCGGAATTGCAATACCCAGCTCCGGGCAAAGCTCCATACCAATAGCCTGAACCGTATCAAATAAACGCGCATCCTCACCCACATGTCCGGCGGGTGCCATCCAGTTGGCTGATAATTTAATATCAGAAAGCGCTGAAATATTCGCTGCCATGATATTGGTAATGGATTCTGCAACAGCCATGCGGCCGGAAGCAGGTGCATTTAATAATGCGATAGGTGCTTTTTCACCCATCGCCATTGCCTCACCTTTATACGTGTCGAAAGATGATGTTGTTACTGCCAGGTCAGCAACAGGAACCTGCCACGGACCAACCATCTGATCACGATTAATCATGCCGGTAACACTGCGATCACCAATAGTGATCAGGAATGACTTGCTGCCCACACCCGGCAAACGCATCACGCGAAATGCCGCTTCCGTTAAATCCAGCTGACTAATATCAAATGGGTTTTGCGCAAAGGTCTCATGCATGGCTTTGCGTGTCATTTTTGGCGGCTTGCCCAGTAACACTTCCAGTGGCATATCTACCGGGGAATTGCCGAAATGAGGATCTTTAACTTCCAGCTGCTTTGCTTTGGTTGCCGTACCTAACACGGCATACGGTGCACGCTCGCGGTTACATAAGGCTTCAAATTCTGCAAGCTGATCGGCTGCAATTGCAATAACATAACGTTCTTGTGATTCGTTACACCAGATTTCATGCGGTGCCATGCCCGGCTCATCATTGGGTATTTTTCGCAAATCAAAGACAGCGCCCATACCGCCATCGTTGACTAACTCTGGTAATGCATTTGAGAGCCCGCCTGCCCCCACATCATGGATAGACACAATCGGATTCTTGTCACCTTTCTGCCAGCAGCGATCGATCACTTCCTGACAACGGCGTTCAATTTCGGGATTGCCACGCTGCACAGATGCGAAATCCAGGTTTTCGGCACTGGTGCCAGTCGCCATTGATGATGCCGCACCACCACCTAGTCCAATCAGCATGGCCGGGCCACCTAAGACAACAATCGGTGTGCCTTCTGCAATGGGTTGTTTATCAATATGATCACGTTTAATGTTTCCGAAGCCACCGGCCAGCATAATGGGTTTGTGATAACCACGCACCTCTTTACCATCGAGAGCCGCAACACTTTGCTCAAAGGTACGGAAATATCCGTTGATATTAGGACGGCCAAACTCGTTATTAAATGCCGCTGAGCCAATTGGGCCTTCAAGCATAATATCAAGTGCGGAAACGATACGAGCCGGTTTACCGTAATCAACTTCCCAGGGCTGAGCGTAACCTGGAATTTGTAAATTTGACACCGAGAAACCCGACAAGCCGGCTTTAGGTTTGGATCCACGACCGGTTGCACCTTCATCACGAATCTCACCGCCAGAACCGGTAGCCGCGCCAGCAAAAGGCGATATAGCGGTCGGGTGATTATGCGTTTCGACTTTCATTAAAATGGCGATTTCTTCTTCGTTATACTGGTACTCAGCCGAATCAGCATTCGGATAAAAACGCCCGGCTATAGATCCTTCGATAACAGAAGAATTATCATGGTAGGCAGACAATACCTTGCCCGGTGAAACTTTATGGGTGTTACGAATCATACCGAACAGAGAAATATCTTGTTTCTGCCCGTCGATCACCCAGTCTGCATTAAATATTTTATGGCGACAATGTTCCGAGTTTGCCTGTGCAAACATCATTAACTCAGCATCAACCGGGTTACGTCCCATCTCTGTAAAGCTCTTCAGCAGATAATCAATTTCATCAGCAGATAAAGCCAGCCCCAGCTCTGTGTTCGCACTAACCAGCGCCTCGCGCCCCTGACCGAGAATGTCTATCGCTGTGGATTCAGAAGGCTCGGTAGATTTGAACAAAATTTCGGCCGACTGCAGGTTATCCAGCACCATCTCCGTCATTCGATCATGAAGTATCGACTCAATTGCAGCTTGTTGCACAGCTGATATAGCAGTGCTCGATTCAATGTAAAAAGCAATGCCGCGCTCAAGGCGTTTAACCACGCTCAGACCACAGTTATGTGCAATATCTGTGGCTTTTGATGACCACGGAGAAATCGTGCCCGCACGGGGCACAACGAGGAATAACTGCCCCGATTCAGAGACTTTGTCTGATTGAGGGCCGTATTGCAGTAGTTTTTCCAGTACAACAATGTTTTCAGCTGATAAAGCCGCTTCAGTGTCAACAAAATGCATAAACTCTGCATTGATAGCACTGACATCAGATGAGATTTGCTGAACCTGGGATAGTAATTTGGCCAGTCGTGAAGCGGAAAAAGCGAAACTACCCGGAAAATACTGCATAACAGCCTCAAAAGCATATTGAAAGCCGCGTATTTTAAACTGAAATGTCGTTATATGACAGCTCAGAGCGTGCAACAATGTGCTTATTTTTAAGAAAGCATTTAGACAAAAAATACAGTCGCTAACTGGTCAAAAAATGAACTAAACTGCATTTCGAAAGTCTTATGGTTTAGTTAGTTTTTATATTAAATAACTCATTATTTGATCTTTAAACCAACTGTAACTGGTAGCCAGCTGCATCAAGGCATATAATGCTCTGGCTTAACCCTTGATTTATCTAACTTTGACTATACAGTTAGATACAGAAAGTTAAACGAATAAGGGGGCGACCTGGCTTCGACGGGGATTGCAAAACCTGAGGTGCATGTCGAGGAGGATATCCTCGTTAATAAAATCCAAAATATATAGTTGCAAACGACGACAACTACGCATTAGCTGCTTAATAACCAGTTCTAATGCCCTCCGACCCGAATTTGCTTATGGGCTTGGTCATCGGGGGTAATCTTACATAAGATCGCAGTGAGGTATGTTTAGGGCCGATCTGTTAAAACCTAACTAAGCTCGCTTGTTAAAATCCCGCCCATAGGAGTTTAACCGGTTAAACTAAAATATGGTTCTAAGCATGTAGAGCCGATGGCAGAGGGTTCGCGGACGGGGGTTCGATTCCCCCCGCCTCCACCAAACTATTAAAGGGTTACCAATTGGTAGCCCTTTTTTATATAATCTGATTAATACTTATAAGTCACAATCAGAAGCCTATATATTTCTGCCGCTTTGAAACACCAAAATGATGAGATAATGAATGAGCAACCCGTTTCAGGAACAATTACTTAAAGCTGGCGTCGTAACCAAACAGCAAGTCCAGCAGGCAAAACAAAGTAATAAAAAGAAAAAACAACAGCATTCTAAAAAAAATCCTGTTATTGACGAGACACGCATCAAAGCGCAGCAGGCTGCTGAGCAAAAGGCTGAGCGTGATCGTGAATTAAATAAAAAACGGCAGGAACAGTCGCGTCAAAAAGAAATTTCAATCGAAATCAACCAGCTCATCATTAGTCACCATATAAAGCGTGGTGAAGACTGTGACATTGTTTATAACTTCGAACACGCAAAAAAAGTTAAGCGCATTTATGTTAACGAAGAGATGAAGCAGAAGATTATTCAGGGGAAACTAGGCATTGCCCGTATCGAAGGCCGCTACGAACTAGTGCCAAAGCCTATTGCTGAAAAAATCCAGCAACGAAATGAAAAGCGTGTGGTTATATTCACAGCTGACGAAAAAGTCATCGCCGCAGATGATCCATATGCTGATTACCAGATACCGGACGACCTGACCTGGTAAGATTATTTGAGATGGATAGCAAAATTTGGGCAATAAAAAAGGGCTATGATCAGCCCTTTTTTATTCAGTCTTTTGCTTTAGTAATTAATTACCGCCGCACTTTCCTTCCATTTTAGTTTTATCGCCGCCGCACTTAGCTTCTTTTTTGCCTTTATCGCCGCCGCATTTGCCTTCACCGCACTTACCGTCTTTCTTAGACTTATCGCCACCACATTTACCTTCATCAGGTGTGTCTGACATAGCCACGGTATAACCACTATCCAGCTTAGTCATTTCAAATGGATTGATGTCTGCGTTAACAGCTGACGATAGTGTCAGGCCCATTGCTGCACCGACAGCCATATGTAACATATTATTTTTCATTCTTAAATCTCCAAATAGTATTAAATTATTTACGTTCCGGTTTCTATGAACCTGTATTTTGGTAAAAGTTCACTGGCCGATAAAATAATGCTTAACTATCACAAAAGTATCACGATGCAATTCATAGCTACAGATTGAGTAGATAAATGATCACACTTGTTTATTATTTAACCAACTGATGCCTAATTACTGCAAAATGTGATGCGTTAACGGCCTGAACGTCATTTATATATCAGAATTTTATAATATATAAATAAATTATTTTTAATAGCTTCACCCTGATTAAAATAGACCAATTGTTTCTAATTGGTAACAAATCATCTGTTTTAGTTATTTCTTATTGAAGCGATACAACAAAGCATGATATGAAGTACTTAAATCAAAATAAATAAGTGATCAGGAGGATTTTATCAATGCAAATCTCAACTAACGACCGCCGCGACAGAACACGCAACGAACTCATGAACCTGGTACAGGACCGCAATGAAATGCTAACACAGTACTGTTTATTAGCAGGTACTGGCAAGGCTTCTTCAGATGATCAGAACATAGAAAATGAGGCGGTCTTACTTCGCGAGTTTTGTGAAAACCTGATTGACTATCTGGCTCGCGGACAGTTTGAACTGTACCAGCGCATTAGCGATGGAGAAGAGAGACGTCAGGACATTATCAAACTTGCCAGTCAGATTTATCCACGTATTAGCGAAACCACAAATGTTGCCGTTGATTTTAATGATGCTTTTGATAAAAGCCTGCAAAAACTAGGAAGCTTTGATCACTATGGTGAACGTTTATCTCAGCTCGGTGAAGAGCTGGCTATTCGCTTTGAACTGGAAGACCAGCTCATCCATTCATTATTAGCACCAAAAGCAGACAAGGAAGAAGCCCTGTCTGCCTAAAGGCCATCTAAAGTTCAGCTTAATTTAATACAGCAAAAAATAAATCAAGCTGAACGTTAATTTATTTGCGTGTGATGCGCCAGCAATGATGAATGCATTTGGGCCGGTTGAAATCTTCTGGCATAGTGGCTTTAGTAATATCCTTGACGATAAAACCTCTTTCAATTAACGCCTCATGATCAAGCTTAAATGATTTCATATTGTTTGAGAAGATCAAATCCCCTCCTTTCTCCAGTGCTGCCATACAGGTTTTAATTAAAAACAAATGATCTCTTTGAATATCAAATGTTGACTCCATGCGCTTGGAATTTGAAAAGGTAGGCGGGTCAAGAAATATCAGGTCATATTTTTTACGGTTTTCTTTTAACCAGTTAATACAGTCTGCCTGCACAAAATGAAAGGCTTTATTGTTAAGATTATTTAACTTAAAGTTTCTCTTTGCCCAGTTCAAATACGTATTCGACATATCAACCGTGGTGATTGATTTTGCATTACCAGCCGCTGCATAAACGCTTGCCGTGCCGGTATAGGCAAACAGGTTGAGCACGCGTTTGTCCTGACTTTCATCACGGATAAGCTGCCTAACCATACGATGATCAAGAAACAGTCCGGTATCCAGATAGTCGGTCAGATTAACATCAAATAACAAACCCGACTCTTCTACCTGGAAAAAATTTTTATCTTCACGGTGTTTTTCATACTGTGAAACACCTCTCTGACGGGTTCTAGTTTTGAAAACCAGTTTAGAGCCATCATCGCCGGTGACATCTTTAACGACACACTGCATTTCAAGCTGACGTTTTTTAACTTTGGCAAGCTCAATCTGACCCGGCGCCTGGTATTCCTGCACATGATACCAGTCATTATAAACATCGATAGCAAAAGCAAACTCTGGAATATCGGCATCGTAGATACGGTAGCAACTGATCTGGTTTTTTCTTGCCCACTTTTTAAGGTGTTTCAGGTTTTTTTGCAGGCGGTTTTTAAACGTCAGCGCCTGTTCACTGATATCCTCAATAGTGACAGGCTTCTGCTCTTCGAGTAATGGCAGTATATGGTAATGATTAAGCTGGCATAATAGCGCGCCATTATAAAATTTATTGGTCTTATGAGCTCTGAGCGCAATATTTTTTAATAATTTTTCATTGCAACTGAATACAGATGCATTCCAGTCAGAAAATTTAAGTTTGAGAATATCGCCAAGGTCAGAATAAAGATAACGCAGCGTCTCTGTATCGCCCAGCCTCTGACCATAAGGCGGATTAGTAATAACCAGTCCGGCTTTCATATATGCGGCTGGCTCACAGTCTTCAAGTTTCTGTTGCCTGATTTTTATAAAGTCAGACAAGCCCATAGACTCGATATTATCGTATGCAGCTTCAACTGTTTTCTCATCTTCATCATAGCCATAACAAAGCGGCAGCTTGTTTTCTTCTAATGCCCGATAAAAATCGTCAGCGGCACGGCTTTTTATTTCGTCCCAGTGCTCGGAGTCATGGCCTTTCCAGCCGATAAAACCGTAATAATCGCGCATGACACCGGCAGCAATGCCTGCCGCCATTAACGCGCCTTCGACTAAAAAAGTTGCCGAACCACACATCGGATCTAGCAACGTTCCGCCGGATTTAGCTGTTTCAGGCCAGCCTGCCCGCAATAAAATCGCCGCCGCTAAATTTTCTTTCAGCGGAGCGGCAACATTGGTGACACGATAACCGCGCTTGTGCAAAGACTCACCGCTCAGATCAATGCTGATCGTGGCTTCATTCTGGTGTAAATAAAGGTGCAGACGCACATCCGGTTGTTGTTTTTCAACATTGGGACGTGACTGATACATGTCAACAAACTGATCAACCACCGCGTCTTTGACTTTTAATGCGGCATAGTGACTATTTGTCATCTCTGAACTGAGCACAACTGAATCAACCGCAAAAGTTGCAGTAGGCTCGATATGCTGATGCCACTGGATTTCTTGCACCATTGCATACAATTCATCTTCATTGCTTGCTGCGGCTGTATGCAACGGCATTAATACACGGCTGGCAAGCCGGGAATATAAACAGACACGATAAGCCTGCTGAAGGCTGCCTTCAAACTCAATCACAAAGCGCTTTAATTTAGCATTTTCAATGCCCAGCGATTTGAGCTCATTGATCAGCAGATCTTCCAGGCCTTT